>JAFEBT010000015.1 GCA_018242545.1 Pseudomonadota bacterium | reverse complement strand
AGGGTACCTCCTATAATGAACCTTATCACATAAACATTATTTAGTTAAGTGTCTCGTTTTTTTAATGTCTTGGATGATTTGTCCCAATATAGCAATAGGCATAACAAATTGTAAAATATATCCATTGAATAAAATAAAATCTCCAACAGTTAGAGATCCCTGTAAAACATGTTGCCCTACGATATAAGTAAACAAAGAAAGACCTACTCCTAAAATCACAGATGCCCTATATGAGAAAGTGTTACATTCGTCATAAATTTAACTTCTGTTGCTTCTTTCTTTTTTAGTTCTGCTTCGCAAGTAAAAATTGCAAGATCAGATTTTCCAAACACTTTAACAGCTTCATAATTAGACAACCAATCTGCAATGATTCCATCTGCATCCTTGTCAGCTTCATTAGCCTTTTCACGAGCCTTTAGAACCATTTTTAAGACTATAAGAGTATAAGCAAAGAAAATTCCGAATATAGCTACCATAAAAAAGCTATAGATAAGTGGATAGAGAAGGAAGATAAGAGCAACAACAAATAAAAACTCTAGTACAGTGGGAAAAACGTGAAAAAATAGTCCTAAAACTATATGAGGAACATTCTGCTGTGCTCTTCTAATAATATTTGTGAGAGCGCCTGGCTGTTGATTAAGAAAATAATTTAAAGAAAGCCCAAAAATGTGGGATAGAACTTTTGATCCTAGGACAAAAGTAAGACGTTGCTCAATTTTATACATAAATATTGTACGAATATACACAGAAATCTGGCTAATTGTCCAAATAATGCCATAACTTAAAAGAATACAACTAACAAATGTGGAATTTGGAAATGAGAAAGAATCAATAATTTTTTTAAGCAAAAGAGGAAGAGCTAGGTTAGAAAGGACTCCAAAAATTAGACCAATAATGGAAAGTAAGAAACTTAGCCGGATTTTTTTGTTGGAAAATGCCAATGCAATGATGTCTCTAATACATTTACCATAGGGGTTATAGGTTTTCATTTCTTAAAAATTCATAAAGGAAAGTGTTTGAGTAACCTGTGTCAGCGGTTAAACATTGAACTTCAATTGGAGCCTTCTCTTAAAGAATATATCCCACTGAGAGATAGCCAATATCCACCAACTTGAATTACATAGCAACTGTATATTTTAACCTAAAAAAAGAAATTGGAGAGACCTGTCACTGATAAAGAGTATTGATTTTCGAAAATTTAAGAGAGTATCAATTTTTTTTAGGCTCGTCAAGTTAAACAAATTGGAGATGGCAGAATCTTCTCTTTTAACCTTTATAGACCCTTTCTTCTTGTGCACATAAAATTAACAGCTAACTTATTATGAGTACAAAAAACTATAAAATCATATAACTTAAAGTTAAAGTTGATTTTCCTTTTTTGCATTGCCCTATCTGCCTCTTCCTCTTTTTCTTTCATTGAGTTAACCAGACTTTATTTAGTATTCTAGTTTTTTAATACCTTACTCTCAAAATTAAAAACTCTATGAGAGTGTTCAATAGTTATGTCAACAATCATATATTAAGGAACACTCTCTAATTTATTTGAAATTACTTATATCGTTTTTTGCTATGGGGAATTTCATAACCTCTACCAAACCATAAAAGATCGTGTTGTTTTGTTTCTAATAAATTCCCTCTTACATACATCTTATCAGTATTAGGCTTATGTCTTCCAAGAGCTGCGCTAGGGCTAAGCGAAAACCTCTCATATAATTTAGATTCATGTGCTACCCGATCATCTTCCCATTCCTGCTTTTCTATACTTAAAAGGAATGGGCGGCTACTAATCCTATAAGAAGAAGCTATTTCCAGTTTTCTTGAAATCGATTGCCCAGAGCTCGTTGGAATATTGTGTGTTACAGAAAGCTTAACGCTTTCATAAGAACGTTTTTCTTCTATTACATGTTCAAAACCTACATGCTCTTTATCTAAACTCAATGATTTTGGGAAAGTTAAATTGTATCGAGTTTGATCAGGACGAAGATATGAGACTGTTATATCACATCTTTGCTCTCCTGGAACACCATTTATATCTGAAAAATCTCCTATTGCTACAATGCCTAACTCCTCTTCTATATGCGGAACATATACTGGACCTTCTTGAGGAAAATTCTCAATCCGCCCAATTTTATCTCCTTTATAAACTCTTGCAGAACGGTGGTCTGCATTTTTATGGCTCCAATCTGAGCTTTGATCTGGTCTGTGTTTGATTACTTCTTCAAGAATTTGAAGCATTTGACCATTTTGCCCTCCATTTCCAGGAAAGCTAACAGCATTGCTCACATTAATAAAGACACGCGCTGTTCTAGTTAATATATTGTCTTCTGGTTGAAAAGGATCAAAAAATTTTTCATGCGCAAATGGCAGAGAGGATACTTCATATCTAGGATTTATAATTACACTTCCTTCTGTTCCCTTGTCTGTTCTATAAGACACAGCTAATCTCAATAATTGGTATGATTTTTCCTCTCTAAAATCATCACGAAAACCTAAATGTGTTTTAGTTAAAGGAAGCTGCAAATAGGCAGATACTGGATATAAGCTCCCATCCGGACGTGTATAATATGTCGTTACTCTACATCTATGCTCATTTATAGTATGCATATTTTGTTGAGATGCGTGATCAGGTAAAATATCAACATGAGATTCTCTATAATCCACGAAATCTTCCTGGCTATCTGATGATGGTAATACTCTTCCACTTCGATCTGAAGAATATACTCTAAAAGACTTTAGTCCCGCATCCGCATGCTGCCAATGTTGACTATTTGTGGGGTAATGCCATACTTTTTCAGAATAAACAACCTTACTTTCTTCGCTTATATTCCCAAAATCCTGCGCATCAATAGGATTTATATATACTGTTAAAATTTTACTAAAAATATTACTCCCTTCATGCAGAGAGGGACTCATACGTCTTAAGTGTCCAAATGAAACACTTCTATTTATTTCAGCTTGTAGAACATCTTGTCTTACCGCTTCATATTCTACAAAACTATTGAGAACCTGATAAGAAGCCCCTCCTGTTAAATCATGCTCAAACCTTACATGAGCATGTTTGATTGTTAAATCTTGTGCTGCACTTGTTATTTTTCGCAAAGAACCATCTCCTGCTTCATATTCTCGCTCAAGCAAGCAGCTCTGTTTAACAGAAAGTCCTCCTTTTCGTTTAGGGCTTCCTCTAAAAATAATAGAAGTATTTTTGTGCACATATTCAAAAATTTCTTCTTTTGTTTCTCCTATTCTTCTTGTATCCCCACCTTTTTGAGCTGTTATGTAAACTAAACGCTTAGATTTTTTCTCCTTATCATGATGTTTCCAAGGACCTGCTTCTTCTTTCCCCTCATCACAAACAGCTCCAACAAGAAGATCTACTATTGCTATCGCTCCATTCGTTTGAAGCTCTTGATATACATTCTCAGAAATATGAAGAAGTTTCCCATCTCTGCGCGTAACTATACCTTGTGCAAGAGGGAGTCCTCGTGCAATGTCCATTCTTTTTTCCATCATACTTACAACATCAGGAGTTGCTTGAGACTTAGACATAGGCATTAAAGGACTTCCTAAAACAGGAGGAATCCCTTTTGAAACTGTAAGAGGGGTTAATAAACCAGAAGGTACAACTACATCAACCTCATCATCAAAAACCTCAACTATTGGCGAATGACTACCATCTTTTTTCTCATCATTTTCCTGTATACCTAAAATATCAACATGCTCTTTTGTTCTCAAAACTTGAGAAGGTCTTTCCTCTGAAAAGTCTTCCTCTGCTTTTCTTTTTTCATGCTTACCCGCAAAAACAGTCCCCATGCCTGCAAGGCAAAAACCTACAACTAACAAACTTGCTCCAACTTTATCCCATACTTTATAATTTTTTGTCATTCATACCCCCATATTTCTAAATTTATAGAAAAATTAATTATAAGAAAAATATTTTTCTTTCGCTTTTAATAAATAAAATAATCACATAATTATTCTTACTTCAATATAGAAAATCAAATTTTTCTTTAAATATCTATTAAAAATCTTAGATTCATATAAAATTTCAGGAAAAGAAATCTCAAGTAGATAAGATTATAACCCATCATGCGAGCTTCTTATTATCTTAATTTCTATTTAGGCAGTATCGACATTTAAAATAAAAATAAGATAGTTTAAGGCAAAGTAACTGAGAAATTAAGAGGGTTACATGAAAAGCCGTTATGAACTATCTAAAATCCAATGGAATAAGATCAAAGATTTAGTTCCCAGAAAGCCGGGAGATAGAGGCCGACATGGGAAAGACAACCACAATTTTGTTAATGGGTTCTGTGGATTTTAAGATCTGGTGCGCGTTGGTCTGACCTTCCCGAAAGATACGGGAAATATAAAACTGTCCACAAGCGCTTTACCCGCTGGGCTCATCAAGGTGTTTGGGAAAAGATCTTTTATTTTTTAATAGAAGATCAAGATAATGAATATCTTATGATTGATTCAACACTTGTGAGAGCACATCAGCAATCATCAACCTATAAAAAAAGACCAGGCTTTGGGGCGTTCCCGAGGAGGATTAACGACAAAGATCCATATGATATGTGATGGTTTAGGGCTTCCTTTAAAATTTATTGTAATATCTGGACAAACATCTGATAGTATACAAGTTATCTCTCTGCTTGCCCATAAGAATACAAAATATGTTTTAGCAGACAATGGATATGACACCAATGAAATCCTAGAACATACCAACATTCAATGAAATTAATCCCTGTTATTCTACCTAAATCTAATCGGAAAGACCAACGCCTATATGATAAGTATCTTTATAAGGATAAGAAAAGAAATCTTATTGAGCGTTTGTTTAATCGATTAAAAAATTTTAGAAAGCTTGCAACACGATACGAAAAAATTCTTACTAACTTTGAATCTCTCCTTTATCTTGCTTGTTCTTTATTATAGTTAGCTTAAATGTCGATACTGCCTAGTTTTTTTAAGAATTTTTCTTGATAAAATTTTTAAACATTTTTCTCAATATTTTTCATTTCTGTTGCGTTGGTGATAATTTGGAGATAATATTAACATGAAAGATTTGTGAATTGTTCTAAGGTTATTTATTTAAAAGACTTTTGAAGAAAAAGAGTTCATATTCCACAACAGACTTAAAATCTGTCGGTTATATGGCCGTGCCAGTTCGAGTCTGGCAGCGGGCACCAACACTTTCAGACAATTAATAAAAAAGTATCCCGTAGAAAGAAGCATTTGAGACAATTATACGATTTCTTGATTTAGCCCCTACTTGCCTCATTATCACTCTCAAGATCCTTCATGTTTATTCATTTCAAAGAGCATTCCATATGAAAGACCAAAAGGAGAAGTTTCTCCAAAACATAGACTCTGAGAGGCATAAAAACATATGCGTCTAAATTCAAAATATTTCTGAGCTTTCTTTATAATTTCTGCAGATAATATACGAAAAAACATTTTAAAATAACCTAGAAGCAACTCAAAATACCTCTAGAGACTCTTGATGAAAGGCATGGATCCAGATATCATGCTATGACCCTTGTGCTTTTGGATACTTAGGGCAAAATAATATTAATCATAAAATAAGGGAGTTTTCTCATGAAACTAAAACACTTAAGCATTCTCACAGCTTCTTTTGCATTTATGCAAATAATAAGTTCGGAAGGACAAGCCACAAATGCACTTGGGCACAATAGTGTGCTCGATATGAAGCACATGATGTACCCACCTTATGGAATCTCAGAAATAGATGGGGACCGAAAAACCCAAGCTATTCTTTCTATCGGTCAAAGCCTTGCAAACTTGCAGGCTCTTCATACACTTGTTACAAGCCATGTCATAGAACATGCAGAAGCAGAAACTAAAAATAAAGCACCTGCTTATAATCCAAAAGAAGCTCAAGAGCATATTGAAATTGGAAATGCCATTGATGCCCTTTTTGTTACACAAGATAAAGCACATCAAACTTTAAAAGAAGAAGCTGGAAAAGCCGGACAAAAGCTTGCCGTACAAAGCCTACCCCAAAGGCCCGATTTCGGCATCTTAGGAAATGAAAGAACTCAAGATCATGTAAGCCATGCAGAAGCAGTAAGAGCTGCATACATACGTGAACTTGTCTTCTGGCAAAATATTGCAGCACTTCACGGGCTCCCAAATCAAGCTTATGGAGACATAGGGCTATTGCTAGAAGAAATGCATTCAGCAGAAAAAGAGATTGCTGATGTAACTAAAAAGCATAACAACTCTACCTATAATCAAATACACCCATAGATTTTGGATAACATAATACTGAAAGAATATTTCTCCAGAAGGCTAGAAATGTCTTCTGGAGATAAAGTGCCATAGAATGAAATATTTTCTCCCTAAACCATAAAATTCAAAAACCTTTATACCATAAAGAAACAACCTTTTTAGAATTCCCTTTGAAAAAATAAAAAATCTTCATTTAAAAAAATATCCATACTTGAAAATGTCTCTTTTGTTAAAATTGCAAGAATTGAAACGGTACAATCTCGTCGTGATGTTTTAAAGAGTTTATTCTTTATCTCCAAAGAAAAAAATTAATTTTACCATTCATCTTGTTCCTTTCTGAAATATTATTCAAAATCTTCAATGGTTTTATGGCTTATAACCGATGCGGGAAATTCATTTAAAATATCTGCTTGAGATGCATATTCATCTTGTTTTTTTATTAAGAGCCATTTTTCTTCCTGAAGACGTTGGAGAATAAAATTTCCTTTTAATTTTTGTCCCTTAAGTTGGAAGAGAATATGCCCTTCTTGAAGTGCCTCTTTCATTGAAATATTTTGACCATTTTTAAAGGTTATATTTTTATAAGGTCCTTGGTCCCACATGAGGACAATTCCTCCTCCATAATGATGATGTGGAATAATGCCTTCAAAATTAGCATAACTTAAAAGATGATCTTCTGTTGAAATCGCGAGTCGTTTCAAGTTTGGATTCAAAGTTGGCCCCTTAGGAAGAGCCCATGATTTTAAAACACCGTTTACATATAATCTAAAATCATAATGCAGATGACTGGCTTTATGTTTTTGAATAATAAAAAATGGTTTCCGAAGATTAATCATCCCGCAAACCCCCTTCATATTACCTTCGTATTTATTTCAATATGCTTATATTCTACTTTTTAAGTTTATATCTTTTTTTGTAGGAATTAAAGCATCATTTCCATTAGCACAGATGCATAAAAATAAAAAGAAAAGAACTTAGCCGACAACTTTTTAATTCAAAAACTCCTTCTTGTTTTATAAATTATTTTTTGATGCTACTTCCTGTGTCCATGCTTAATAAAAAAACCCAAAAAATTTAATTTTTGGGTTTTTTTAAGAAAAACTACTTAAAAATAAATTATGGTTTAATCAGTTGCATTTTTCGCCGCATCTTTTGCAGCATCTATACCTTCTTCAACCCGATTAGCCGTTTTTTTAGCAACACGCGCTGTTGCTCGGCCTGCTTTTTTTACGCCTTTAGAAACAGAATGAGCACTTTCTTTTGTCTTTTTAGCAAGAGTGTGGGCTCCTTTTTTTACCTTTTCTTTAGCACTGTGGGCTTTTTCTTTAACTGTTGTCATGTCATTCTCCTTGCCAAATTGAGCATCAGATCCTTCATAAGGTTGTAAAACGTCAGACGAGACTTCATTTGATGAATCTACCTTCGTATATGTAGAGTCAGCAAACACAGCTTGCCCCGCACAGGCCAGCGATATTGAAAGACCAAAAAGCAGGGATTTATAAACATAAAATTTTTTCATATGAAACTCCTTAAAAAATTTAAAAAAGACCAATGATATTATCTTGAGTAATTACGAGAGTTAGACTTATGAGCTTCATTTTAATTTTACCTTCGTTTAGCTATTTTTTCAATTCATTTTTATTCATTTTCATCACATCTTCTATTATCCGACTTTTCTTCATCCTTAGATCCTCCTAAGGACATCTTATTTATCGGACAACTCGATTGCTATTTATATCGGGCATATCATATATTATCGAGTTCCTAAATTTTTCTTGCATTCATACTCAAAATAAGATATTTTTTCCTTTTTAAATTTAATACTTGGAGTAGATTATGCAATTTTTAATATTTATTCTTACATTATTTTTTCTTGTCGGTCATGCACAAGCCGCCCTTATTAATTTTTCACCCGAAGAGTTTGAAACCTGGAGGAAAGAAGCTAAGGCCGCTTCTCAAGTTGGACCTTTTAAGGCATGCGGAGCGATTCTTTTTCAGTTAAACGGAACTGATACCCTACACACCTGTAGTTCTGCGACACTTATTGAACCAGATATTATTATAGGAGCCGCGCATTCTTTCAAGTATATAGACCACGGAACCTACTTTTTTACAGTCTCTCCCGATATTGATCCTTCTGATAAAGCATCTTTCGGAAACCCCGTTAAAATTCTATTCGCTAGAAGTTTTGCGGGTCAAGATGTTGCTGTGGCCAGTTTAGAAAAGCCAATTACGAGCGTTGAACCTGCAAGTGTTTTAACAGAAAAAGAATATGCTTCTCGACAAAGTTTAGCATATGCAGCCTTTGAGGGGGTATATGCTGGATATGGAAAAGATTTTTGTTTTTTGAACACACAAACAATGTCAAAAGAGGAGGTACAAAGAAACTTCCAAAGTGCATTTCAAGTTATAAGAGGCGTTCACGGCCATCCTCAACCACGTATCGTTGAATTAACGCCAGAGCAACAGACGCTTTCACCAGATGAGCTTGAAAAACAATTTCCAACAATAGTGCCTCCAAAAGCGGAAAAAAAACAAAAGAGTCTCGCACATATCCATATCATGAATTTTGCTCTTAAGCCTGAAGCATTTTTAGGCATTCCCGGGATAAGTGGTGAGGAAGCTCATTCAATACTTCCTCCTACTCAGTCACGTATTTCCGTTTCATTAACAAACACAATAACTGGAATGGCAATGATGGACAAAGGTTATTCAGCAGCCGTCCCGGGTGATTCAGGAGCAGGAATGTTCGTGCAAGTCTCAGGTCCGAGGTCGTCTGTGCCAGATATGTTCTCCTCCCCTTCTATACAAGAGAGGTTTGCAAAAGTTAAGGAAGGAGTCTGGAAATTAACTCATATTGTCGCTGAAGGAAAGCTAGATGAAAGAATGTCCACACAGACCTCTGAAACAGGCAAATGGACCCATACGGTACATACCTATGCAGAAGATATCCATTATAAGCGCGGACGCCTTGCACGTGCTATAGCCTCTCTGCGCGCAGCAGCACCTAAACCCACTGCTTCTTAATCATGGCTTCAAAATAATTTTTTTCTTATAGAAATATGAGGAGAAAGAGCTTATTCTAAAACGGTAGGTTCCTTCTCCAATTTTTTTTAAAGTTTGAAGATCAAAATAATGAAAATAGCCCTTGTTACAGATGAATTTCATCCTATTAATACATTTGTCTTAGAATCCATCAAGAAACGCGGATTTCACTCTGTTCTTTTTGGTTCTTATATCACGCATAAAGATGTGCCCTGGGTCGAGGCAACTGTTGAAGCTGCAAAATTAGTTGCAAATGGGACTTGTTCTGAAGGAATTTTTTTTTGTTGGTCAGGAACTGGGGCTTCCATCGCTTCTAATAAAGTCAAAGGAATTCGAGCAGCTCTTGTTTCAGATGCAGAAACAGCTCGTCTTTCTCGCACTTGGAATCATGCAAACGTTCTCGTGTTATCAAATAGATCTTTAACAGAGAAAGCAGCTGAAGAAATTTTAGATGCTTGGTTTGAACCTTATGATACAAAGCTTGGTCAAGAGGGTATAGAAGCCCTTAATAAGCTTGAAGCACTTGGAGAAATTTGACGTTCTCTGCTTTTTAAGCATTTTGAGATTAGTGATTTTCATTTTTCACCTCTAATCAAACAAACGACCCGTTTTCTTCTAAAAATTTGTTTCGAAAGAAATTTCATCTAAATTCTTCCAAAAATATTTCCCTTTTTTATTATTTCCATTTATTGATTTTTAATTTCCTTATATACTCAAAGTTATAAAAAAAATAAAAGGGAGCATAAAAATGGACCTACAATTTTTAGGGGCTGCGGGAACGGTAACGGGCTCTAAGTACCTTCTTACAACATCTCATAAAAAAATTCTTGTGGATTGCGGGTTATTTCAGGGCCTAAAGAATTTACGTCTTAAGAATTGGGAAGCTCTTCCTTTTTATCCAAATAAAATTGATGCTTTGCTTGTCACGCATGCGCATATAGATCACACAGGTTATATTCCTCTTTTGGTAAAGCAAGGGTTTCGAGGCCCAATTTACTGTTCTGAAGCAACGTTCGAGCTTTGTAAAATTCTCTTGCGTGATAGCGGCATGCTTCAAGAAGAAGATGCTGCCTTTGCAAATAAACATGGCTTCTCAAAACACAATCCCGCTCTTCCCCTCTATACACTCAAAGATGCAGAGGCAAGTTTAAATTATTTTCATCCTCTTCCTTTTAACACTCCTTTTGATCTTGGAGAAAACATACATTTCTCTTTCTTACCAGCTGGTCATATACTTGGGGCTTCCTTTATACGTCTTACAGATGGTAAAATCTCCCTTCTTTTTTCAGGCGACATGGGACGTTTTCATGATATTATCATGAATCCTCCTACCCTTGTGGAACAAGCTGATTATTTGGTGTTAGAGTCTACATATGGAGACCGAAAGCATACTGAAGATGACCCTAAGGAAATCTTAAAAAATGTTGTTCTTCAAACAACAAAACAAGGCGGAACCCTTGTTATCCCCTCTTTTGCAGTAGGACGAGCCCAAACAATTTTATATTTGCTTTCTCTTTTAAGACAAGAGAATGCCATTCCTCCTATTCCAATTTATGTCGATAGTCCTATGTCTACAAACGTAACTGAACTTTATTGCCGATTTAGTACAGAACACAATTTACCTCATGATAGGTGCGTTGATATGTGCAAAATTGCACATTTTATAAATACACCCCAAGAATCAAAAGAACTTGATTTAAATATGTCTCCAAAAATAATCATTACAGCGAGTGGAATGGCAACAGGAGGACGTGTTCTTCACCATTTGAAAGCTTTTGTGGGAGATCCTAAAAATATTATCTTTTTTATTGGATTTCAAGCTGCTGGAACCCGTGGTGCATCTCTTGTAGGAGGAGCCCAAGAGATTAAAATTCATGGCCAATACTTTCCGGTACGCGCTAAAATTCTTAAAGAGGATAGTCTGTCTGCCCATGCCGACTACACAGAGATCTTAAGTTGGCTTGAGAATTTTAAATCTCCTCCTAAAACAATTTTTCTCACCCATGGGGAAGCAGCACAAGCTGATGCATTGCGGCTCCGGATTCAAGACAAATTCAAGTTTAAATGTATCGTGCCTGAATACCTTGAAACTTTTGAATTAAAATAGTTTTAAACTTTTTTCTTTTTTAGGTCTTTAGGGTTGAATATTTTTAAAAAATCAGGCACCGATAAGGTTTCTTTACACCCTTAACAGAATTTTATCCATGTCTCTTTCAACACTTACAAAAGAAGAAGCTACCACGCTTCACAAAAAGCTAGATGCTGAAATTAAAGAGCACGATAGGCATTATTACATCGAAAATACGCCCATAATTTCAGATGCAGCCTATGATGCGCTCAGACGCAAACTTGAGAAGCTTGAGTCTCTTTATCCTAATTTAAAAACAGGCTCTTCGGCAACGCAAACACTTGGATCAGCGCCTCAAAAAGGCTTTGGAAAAGTTTCTCATACAAGTCCTATGCTTTCTTTAGCGAATGCCTTTAATGAAAAAGAGATCTCAGAATTTCTTGAGCGTGTTAACCGATTTTTAGGTCTTCCTTCTGACAATTTTCCTGAAATGATGGCTGAGGTAAAAATTGATGGCCTCTCTTCTGTTTTAAGGTATGAAAATGGACATTTCTTTTTAGGGGCAACACGTGGCGATGGTCAAACTGGTGAAAACGTGACAGAAAATATTCGCACCCTCTCAGAAATCCCCAAACAACTTCTTCCTTCCTTGGAAGGAAAATACCCTCCTCTTTTTGAAGTTAGAGGAGAAGTTTATATGGATCATTCTTCCTTTCAAATGCTTAATCAAGAACGTGAACAAAACGCAGAAGCGCCTTTTGCAAATCCTAGAAATGCAGCTGCAGGATCTTTGCGTCAATTGGATTCAACCATTACAGCCCAAAGGCATTTGCGTTTTTTTGCATATGCTTTTGAAGACTTAACGCCTCAATCTTCGTTTGTTTCTCCAAAATCTCAATCAGAAGTCTTGGATCTTCTTAGAAAATTAGAATTTCCTGTGAACCCTCTTTCTAAAATCATTCATAAAAAGGAAGATTTATGGCAATACTATGAAAATCTCAAAGATCATCGCTTTAAATTGCCATATGATATTGATGGCGTGGTTTTTAAAATAAATATGCAAGACCTTCAAAACCGTTTGGGGGATGTCGCACGATCTCCCCGATGGGCCATTGCTTATAAATTTCCAAGTCAACAAGCCAAAACATATCTTGAAGATATAGGTATACAAGTGGGCCGTACCGGTGTTCTGACCCCTGTGGCTCATCTAACGCCTATCACAATTGGAGGCGTTGTTGTTAGCAGAGCTTCTCTTCACAATGAGATGGACATCCACAGGAAAGATATTCGCAAAGGTGATACCGTCCTCATTGAAAGAGCGGGCGATGTGATACCTCAAGTTGTGCAAGCAATTCTTTCTGAAAGACCATCGACTTCTGAAATTTTCTTAATGCCAGATCTTTGTCCTGAATGTGGAAGCCGTGTTATTCAAGAAGAAGGATTTGCAGCATATCGATGTATGGGCGGCGTTTTTTGTCCTGCACAAGCAACCGAGAAATTAAAACACTTTGTCTCGCGCAATGCCTTCGATATCGAAGGGCTTGGGAGAAAACATATTGATCTTTTTTATAAAAAAGAATTGGTTAAAACACCAGCAGATATCTTTACACTTAAAGAAAGAAATTCTCAATTAGAATTTCCTCTTGAGACGTGGGAAGGATGGGGATCTCTTTCTGTTCAAAACCTTTTTGACGCCATCGATAAAAAACGGATTATTTCTCTTGAACGCTTCTTATATGCACTCGGAATCCCGCATGTGGGTGAAGCAACTGCAAAACTTTTGGCCTCTCACTATAAAACATTTCAAAATTTTCAAGAAGAAATGATGCACGCCGAACAAATACAAAGTGAGAGTTATCAAGAATTAACACATCTTGATGGCATCGGCGAAATTATGGCAAAAGCCTTGATTGAATTTATGAATGACCCTCATACATTAACTCTTATTGATGCTCTTATAGGGAAAAAAGAATATCATACACCTCTTATCACCGTCTTGGATTTCAAAGAAAATGCCCTTGAAACCAAGACCATATTCTTTAAAAAAACCATTGTGTTTACAGGTACGCTTACCCATATGACCCGGGCTGAAGCAAAAATGATTGCCGAGAAACTTGGCGCAAAAGTCATGAGTGCTGTTAGTCCCAAAACAGACTTTCTTGTAGAAGGCAAAGATGCTGGAAGCAAAGCCACTGTTGCACGTCAGTTAGGCGTCCACATTTTATCGGAAGAAGAGTGGTTATCTTTTTCCAAAAAATCGGCTTAATCTTTTGTAATATTCTCTATTCGGCACATACTTTCTTCTTTTCCAAGAATTTCCATCACTTCAAATAGCCCTGGTGAAACGAGAGATCCTGTTAAAGCAACGCGCAAAGGTTGCGCAATATCTTTTAATTTTAAGCCCTTCTTTTCAATAAAGGCTTGTACGTTTTCATGCAGAACATTTTCTGTCCATAAAATATCTAAATTCTCAAATTCTGTTTTAAGATCTTTTAAAAGTTCAAGGGCCTCTTTTGTCAAAACCGCTTGTGCTTTTTCATCTCTTGAAAAAGGAAGAGGAGCAATGTAAAAATAAGCAGCTTCTTGAAGCTCAAGGAGCGTTTTTGCACGCACTTTAAGCCCTTCCATTCCTTTTAGAATACGGTCCTTTTCAAAAGGAAGAAGATCTCTTTTAAGTTTTTTTTCAAGAAAAGGAAGAATTAAAGTTAACAACTTAACATTCTCTGTTTCTTTCAAATAATGTGCATTCACATTAAGAAGCTTTGCCATGTCAAAACGAGAAGGGGAACGTCCCACATGGTCAAGGTTAAACCATTCAATTGCTTGTTTTTCAGAGATAATTTCATCGTCGCCATGGCTCCATCCCAATCTCAAAAGATAATTACAAAGAGCCTCGGATAAGAAACCCATATCGCGATATGCTTCAACACCCAAAGCACCATGTCGCTTTGATAATTTGGCACCATCAGATCCATGAATCAGCGGAATATGTGCAAATTGAGGCTGCTTCCAGCCCATACCTTCATAAATTTGAATTTGACGAAATGTGTTAGTAAGATGATCATCTCCCCGAATAACATGTGTAATTCCCATATCATGGTCATCAACGACAACTGCAAGCATATAAGTTGGCGTTCCATCAGAACGAAGAAGAACCATATCATCTAAAGTCGCATTCGAGACAGTTATCTCCCCTTGAACGAGGTCTTTAAGATGGGTTTCACCTGTCTCAGGCGCTTTGAGACGTATAACCGGCTTAACATCTTGAGGCGCTTCACTTTGAGAACGATGACGCCATCTTCCATCATACCGTAAAGGACGTCCTTCAATTCCTGCAAGCTTCCGCATTTCATCCAGCTCTTCAGGTGTTGCATAACAATAATAAGCTTGACCCTTTTTTACCATTTCAAGAGCAACTTCCCGATGCCTTTTAGAACGTTCAAATTGAAAAATAGGGTCATGATCCCACTGAAGGCCTAACCATTTAAGCCCTGCAATAATCGCCTCAATCGCATCCGGCGTCGATCTAACACGATCCGTATCTTCAATTCTAAGGAGAAATTGACCTTTGAAATGGCGCGCAAACAAATAATTAAAAAGAGCCGTGCGAGCACTTCCAATATGTAAAAAACCTGTTGGAGAAGGAGCAAAACGCGTTACAACTGTCATTGAAAGAACACCTTTTTGAAAATCATATTAAGACCATTCAATAAAATTTTCTAAACCTACTTCTTTTTAAAAAAGAAGTCTACTTTGGAAAAAGGAGAAATGAATCTCTTTTTCTTTAATTTTTTTCTCTCATATATTTTTGTAGTTTTAAAAATGCATTCGCTTCAATTTGACGAACCCGTTCTTTAGAAATCTTCAAATGCTCTGAGATTGTCTCGAGTGTTTGAGGAGGATCATCAAGACGCCGCGCTTGCATGATATACGCTTCACGTTCTGATAAATGAGTAAGGGCTTCCGCCAGTAAACTTTTGCGTTTTTCAAATTCGTCTTCATGAATAAGGAGGTCTTCTACACTTGGAGCCTCATCTGCAAGCCAATCTTGCCATTCACCACTTCCTTCTTCGCTATTCTGAGTTACAGGATTATTTAAAGAAAGGTCGCCACTTTTAATTCTTTGCTCCATTTCGGTAATATCTTTGCTCGAAATATTAAGTTCTGACGCCATTTTTTTAACTTGATCATCTGTTAAATCTCCACATTCTCCTTCATGGGATTGAATTTCATTTTTAAGACGTTTCAAATTAAAAAAAAGACGTTTTTGAGCCGCTGTCGTTCCAATTTTAACCAAAGACCAAGATTTTAAAATATATTCTTGAATCATGGCTTTTATCCACCAAAGCGCGTAGGTAGACAATCTAAATCCCTTATCTGGGTCAAATTTTTTAACCGCATGCATAAGGCCAATATTGCCCTCAGCAATAAGATCTCCAAGTGGAAGCCCATACCCTTTATATCCCGCTGCAACTTTCGCAACGAGTCTCAAATGACTTGTTACCAAACGATGTGCTGCCTCTCGATCATTTTCGTCTATCCAGCGTTTCGCAAGAATATATTCATCGTGCGGCTCGAGCATCGGGAATTTTTTAATGTCCCTCAAATAAGCAATAAGAGACCCTTGGTCTGGAGAGAGAGACCCATGGAGCGCTGGAACTGCTTGTTCACCCATTGAAAATCCTTAACACTTTTTATTTATTGTATAATTTTAGTGTAAGTAAACTTTTGAAAGTCGTCTATAGGAAATCTTTCAAACTCAAGGAATTAAAAATTATACTTTTAAAATCATAGGATTGTTGCGACGAAGAAATTCAAGAACGTTAAATTTCTTTAAAGAAGCTCTTTGTTATTGATACTTAAAGTTTCTATCGCCCTCAATTAAATTACGATCTAAAACTCCTAGGAGCCAACAACTTTTATAAAAATGCGGTATATTTATTTTAAAAAACGCGACATTATATTAAGTTAAAAAAAATATGATTTAAGGATTTTTATGATGACATCTTTATACCGGCGTATACAAGCTCCTCTTATTAAAGAAAGCCTTTTACATCGTCGTGTCACGCTCTTAACAGGGGCGCGTCAAACTGGAAAAACAACTGAAGCAAAAGCTCTTGCTTCTCCTTCAACTGAATATAGGACTCTTGATAATCTAAGCCAGCTCAAAGCAGCTCAAGAAGATCCTCATGATTTTGTTCAACATACTTCTAAAATAATGATTATTGATAAAGTTCAAAGAGTTCCCGAACTTCTTCTTGCTATTAAGCTCCTTGTTGATGAAAACCGAGCTCCAGGACAATTTTTGTTAACGGGATCCACAAATCTTCAATCTCTCCCTTCTATTCAAGAATCTCTTGCCGGCAGAATCCAAAAAATAAGACTTCGAACCTTAATTGAATCAGAAATTCGTGGTACTGAAAATCATTTTCTAGAAAAAGCATTTAGTCAAAATCTAAAATCTTCCTTTGATTTATGCTCAAAAAGTAAAATTCTTGAATTATGCTTTAGGGGAGGCTTTCCAGAAGCCATTTTTCTTTCCGAAAAGCAAAGAATGCTATGGCATTTAGATTATATAGACGCTCTCTTAGAAAGAGATTTAAAGGATATAACAAAGATTCAACGACATCACACAATGAAAGAACTTGTAAAAATCCTCGCAGCTTGGTCTTCCAGATTCATGGATATATCTTCTATTGGTGCTCATCTGTCTCTTTCAAGACCGACTCTTGAAAGCTATATAAATGCACTTGAATCTCTTTATATTTTTGAAAGACTCCCTGCCTATATTTCTACTGATTATGACAGAATCGGAAAACATTCTAAGCTCTTTATAACCGATACAGGCCTCATGAGTTCTTTGCTCAAATGGAAAATGGAAAATGTCCGCCTTGATTCTGACAGATGTGGCAAAATAATTGAAACTTTCGTCTTTAATGAATTGAGTGCTATGATAGATGCTCATCCTGGCATTTACGTTCTTTCTCATTATAGAGATCGCGAACAAAGAGAAATAGATTTTATAATTGAAAAAGAAGACATGTCTCTTTTAGGAATTGAGGTAAAATCTAGTTCAACTGTTGGAAAAAATGACTTTAAATTTCTTCAATGGTTTAAAGAATCTATTGCGCAAAAGAAGCCTTTTGTAGGGATTGTACTTTATAGTGGAGATATTTCGCTCTCTTTTGGACCAAATCTTTGGGCTGTTCCTATAAGTGCTCTTTGGTCATAACAATAAAGGAATTAAATCCTCATTTCTTTTTCATTCTTTAGATCCTTGTAACATATCGTAACAAACTTTGATTTTCTTTCCGCATCCTATAGCGTTAATGATAAAGAAGAGCTTTAAATGTCTTTTATAGATTCTTTGCAAAAACTCTTAATCACGCCGAACCCATGATGCACCATAATGTTATAAACTTTAAAAGCCGGTCTTCTTCTCAAAAAACAATCGAAACACCTGTTTCTTGTTCTGGCATTGGCACGCATACAGGTCTTGTCTCCTCAATAACACTTCGTCCAGCGCCTGAAAATACAGGCATTGTTTTTATCCGTAAAGATCTTGAGGGGAATCCCTCCATCCCTGCTCTTTTAAAATATCTTGTTAATGGGCACTATTCAACAAAAATAGGCGTTTCTTTAGAAAAGTCCATTGGAACAATTGAGCATTTAATGGCCTCTCTTTCTGCTCTTCAAATTGACAATACCTTTATTGATGTTACGGGACCTGAGATTCCAATCATGGATGGCAGTGCAGCCCCCTTTATAACACTTATAAAGAATGCGGGAATCAAAGAACAAAAAGCTTCTCGCAAATTTATAGAAATTTTAAAAACTGTTGAAATTTCTGAAAACAAATCTTTTGCACGTCTTTCTCCCGCCTCTTGTTTTTCGATTGAGTTTGAAATGGCATTTAGAGGGGGTATTTTTCCAAAACAAAATTTCTTCTACATACATACCCCCGAAAACTTCTCTACCCATATTGCAAATGCCCGTACGTTCGGCTTCTTTGAAGATGCTTCTTTCATGTACGAAAAAGGCCTCGCGTTGGGAACTTCGCTTGAAAATTCTCTCATTTTTAAGGAAGGAGCCCTTTTAAATGAAGAGGGGCTCAGGTATGATGATGAATGCGTCCGTCATAAAGTTTTAGACGTTGTTGGAGACCTTGCTCTTGCAGGCTACCCGATTAAAGGACACTTTTATGGAAATTCATCTGGACATGCTTTAAATCACAAACTGTTAACAGCTCTTTTAAATGACTCTACAGCATGGTGCATTCGAGAAGAAACTGTTAAAAAACCCTCCTTATCAAAGAAATCTTATAGAAAAACATCCCCTATTCCTTCTTTTGCTTTTGGCCAATGAGAAACTCCTCTTCCCTTTAGCGCATCTTCCCTTTATAAAGAAAATATCTTTTGGTTAAAAAACACTCTTTTTTAGGGAAATGTTAAATCATGATGCATCATATTCAGATAGGTAGGGTATTTTTAATCTCTCAAAAGAAGAAACTTAAATATGGGTCTCTTTTAATAGGCTGCCTCTTTATTCTTTTTTTGACAGGTTGTTCCGATACAAAAAAAGATGATTATCAAGAACGCTCTGTCGAAGAATTGTATCATGAAGCTTACGGCTTTTTACACAAAGAAAATTATACAAAAGCGGCCACAACTTTTGAAGAAATTGAACGTCAGCACCCTTATTCTTCATGGGCACCTAAAAGTGAGATCTTGGCAGCTTATTCCTATTATCTTGCTCAAAAATACGATGAAGCCGCAAATCTATTAGAAACATTTATTCAAATCCATCCAAGCTATAAAGATATTGCCTACGTTTATTATCTTTTAGGCCTTTGTTATTATGAACAAATGTCAGGAATTGAGAGAGATCAACAAATGACTGAACTTGCATTTCAAACATTTGATGAGCTCATTAAACGCTTTCCAGACAGTCATTATGCAAAAGATGCTAAATTAAAATTAGACCTGATTCTTGATCATTTAGCAGGACGCGAAATGGAAATCGGCCGATTTTATGTATCTTCCCACGAACCTATTGCCGCTTTAAATCGTTTCAAGCGTGTTGTCGAAAAGTTTCAAACAACCACGCACGTTCCGGAGGCTCTTTACCGCATGATTGAAACTTATTTAATTTTAGGCATCAAGGAAGAAGCCAAGCATGTTGCAGCTGTTCTAGGTCATAATTATCCCGAAAGTATTTGGTATAAAGATTCTTATGATCTTTTGACATTTACACCCCCTCCTTCTGAAAGTTCATAATAAATTTTTCTAACCTTAAAGAAAAACCCCTTACAATCTTTTCTTATAATAAAGATATGTGTTAAGCTCTTCACATGTTAAAAAGCCTCTCAATTCATAATTTTATCTTAATTGAGTCCCTTTATTTGGACTTTGAAAAAGGCTTTACTGTTTTTACAGGAGAAACAGGTGCCGGAAAATCTATTCTCTTAGATGCACTTTCTTTTGCTCTTGGAGGAAAAGCAGAAGCTTCTTACATTGGCCCTCATAAAGAGAAAACTCAAGTTATTGCTGAGTTTATCTTGTCTTCCACCCATCCTGTTCTTACGATTCTTGAAGAACAAGAACTTC
The DNA here is from genome assembly GCA_018242545.1 of Pseudomonadota bacterium. Lineage (NCBI taxonomy): Bacteria > Pseudomonadati > Pseudomonadota > Pseudomonadota bacterium. Next base: position 11,372 of record JAFEBT010000015.1, on the reverse strand, counting down.
TATCTCAAGAAGACCTTTCAACTCTTATCTTTAGGCGTTCTCTTGAACGCGATGGAAAAAGCCGAATTTTCTTAAATGATATTCCTGTTAAAAGTACATTTTTAAAAACACTTTCTCCTTTTCTTCTTGAAATCCATGGACAGTTTGACCGACTCTTAGATGCCCAAGAACATCGAAATTTTTTAGATATTTTTGGGAATTTACATCCTCTGTCTAAAAAAACAGAAGAAGCTTTTAAGAATTGGAAAGAAAGCGAATCTCTCCTAAAAAATCTTATTTCTTCGGAAAAATTAGCCCAAGAAACGTATGACGTTTGGGGACATCATTTGGAAGAACTTAAGAAGTTTGAGCCCCAACCCAATGAAGAAGAAACCTTGCTTTTAGAACGCGAAAAAATTTTAAGCCAAAGCAAATTTCAAAAAGTCCTTGAAGAAGCGCTCTACATGTTTGAAGTCGCTCCTTCACTTGAATCTCAATTTCTAAGTCATCACAAAAATCTTTCCCGTTATGAAGAACGCTATCCTGAGCTTCTTCCCATTTTGGAAGGATTTGACCGTATCTTGATCGACCTACGGGAAAACCATGTGCTTCTCGAGAAAATCCAACGTACATGCATAAGCGATCCAAATCGCTTAGAAATTATTGAAGATCGGCTTTCAGAACTCCGAACGCTTGCTCGAAAACATCATGTTTCTCCCTCTGAATTGCCTAACATCCTTGCTTCTCTCCTTCAAAAATTTTCTGCTTACGAAACGCAGTCTTTTGAAATTAAAACACTTGAAGAGAAAGTTCTTAAAAAAAGAACTTTGTTTGAAGAATGTGTCCACGCACTTTCTCAAGAACGTCTCAAAGTTGCACAAGAACTTGAAATGCTTGTTCAAAAAGAGCTTCCACTTTTAAAGCTTGAACGTACTCTTTTTAAAGTTGTCTTTAAAAAACTTCCTCCCGAATCATGGACAGCTCAAGGAGGTGAGACCATTGAATTTGAGATTTCTCCAAATGGCGCCCGTTTTGGATCTTTAAAAGCCATTGCTTCTGGAGGAGAACTTGCACGCATCCTGTTAGCCCTCAAAGTTGTTCTTGCTCAAAGTCATGATATTTCCGTTATTATTTTTGATGAGATTGATAGCGGCGTAAGTGGTGCCGTTTCTTCAAGTATTGGGAATTGTCTCCATCGGCTTTCAAAACATGTTCAGGTCATGGCTATTACACATGCTCCTCAAGTCGCAAGCGCAGCAGATCACCATTTTCTCATTGAAAAAACCTTTAAAAACGATCTGCCTATCACACATGCTTTCTTATTGAATGAAACCTCAAGAGGCCTTGAAATTGCCCGCATGCTCTCGGGAGAAATTGTTACAGAAGAAGCGCATGCCGCGGCACATCGGCTTTTAAAAGGATAGACTGCCTTAAAAAGCCTAAGAGGCCGGTAGCTGTTTTTCAATAAAGTCACGAACCTCTGCAGGAAGTTCTGGAACTTGAAGCATCAATTTTAAAACATCAGGGTCTACCTGTTCTTCGGGAGTTCCCTTATCATAAAAAGTTTGAGCAATATCTACTCTCTCCTTCAGGGAAAGAGTTTTTTCTTTTAAAACAATCATTAAAAGACGCCGTGCTTCTGTTGTTTCCTCTAAATTATCTGCGTTTTCAAAAAGAAGGATTGCAGCCTCTGTGCGATATTCTTGAGGAATTCTATCATTTGTTATGATTGAGTGAAGAGCAGAAAATCCTTGAGTTTTCTGCTCTGCTGTTGCTTCTTCATCTTCAATAAAGCATCGAGCAGCTTCAAGCCTTCCTTCTACTTCACTGAGCGGTAAATGGGTAAAAATTGATTCTAGAAGTTGAAGATACCGTTCTTTTTGTATGTCATCAGAAAAGATATCAAGAAGAACACTTAATCCGCCTATACGCTCTTTAGAGGAAATTCCTTCATTGTCAACAAAAAGAGTGAGAAAGGACTTTACTTCTTCTTTTTGAATATCGGTCCCATGGTGTGCAAGAAAAATGCCTGCACACAGCTTCTTGATAGAGGGTAAGTCCACCCTATTAAAATACTTCCATAAAGAATCTAAGGATTCATTTTTTTCTTTAGGCGTTTGAGATTTTATTAAACATTCAAACTCCCGAGCACTTTTCTTAAAGAAAATTAAAGACTTATCAGCATTTTCAAGAACATTAAGAACAGGATCCGCCTCTTGACGGGTCGCCGCTGACAATCTCGCTCTTGAAGCCTCTTCCAGATGTTCCTCCATTCCAAAAGAATAAGAAGGGATAAAAATCATGCCTGTGAGGAGTGAAACCATGATTGATTTTGAAATAAGGGCCTCTTTTTCTAAAAAATTCATTCTTAAAATCCTTATATTAAACTTTCTTTTTTTAAAATGAGTGCTAAGCACTCTCTTCTATACTAAATTAATATTTAATTGGGAAGCGATATTATTCATCAAAAAAAATAATATAAAAAAATTCTCTTACGGATGAGAGACATCTTCTTCCTTTATTCCAGCCTTAAGAGCTACATGCACATTCTGCGTAATGGAGTAGATATCGGGAGCAGGTTCCCTTATAATTACAGCAAAATTGCCATTTTTTGACCTTTTTGCATAAATATTCGCATTTGTCCTTTTACCATCGACAGTTGTATTCGCTGCAAAGGCGTATCCTATATTGTTGTTAGAAGCTTGCCGTAGAACATCATTTATATATTCAGATCCCTGAGCATCGCTTATATGCATGATATTAAAAGTACGATGATCTTGAAGGTGCCCTGAAGCCGCTAATAAAGTTCCATTCGAAGTACAGATTGTTATTCCTTTATTGGAACGCTTATAGTTGCCTTTTGAAACTCTTTCAATCGCCCTTCTAGGATCTTTGTCTAAATCTTGGGAAACTTGTTGTAAAAGAGCAAGCGAGTCAGTTTGCCTTCTCATGAGAGCTTCATAACTTTGTTGCGTTATAGCTGCTTTTAAAGAGAAGGGCATTAAACTTAAAAAATGGTATATAAAACATATTTTTTATTCATTATACATCCCTTATTTTGAGACTATGTGATCTTTTAACCATTTTAACTGTATGAGGCTTCCTCCATAAAATCAAGAGTTACAAAATTAATTGCTTTTTTAGAGTTTTTGTATACTATCCTTTTTAAACTGCACCTTTTAAAAATATTTATAGGTTTCCTTTGGACACCATTTTTCCTTTTTCCACATACAAAAAAGCTGTTCTTATCCTTGAGACAGGAGACTATTTTCCTGGTCTCATCCAAACTGATGATATCGAAACTTCAGGAATTTTGTGTTTCAACACAGCAATGACAGGATACCAAGAAGCGATTTCAGATCCTTCTTATAGCGGACAACTTTTAGTGTTTTCATTTCCGCATATCGGGAATGTCGGCACAAATCCAGAAGATATGGAATCTTCTTTTCCCTTTCTTCAGGGAATTATTATGGGGGACCTCATCACTGAAGCCTCAAATTACCGAAGTACATCAAATTTTTTATCTTGGCTTAAAAAAAACAACATCCCTTGTCTTGAAGGCGTTGACACACGCACACTTGTGCAGGTTATTCGGGATTATAAAAAGCCTTTAAAAGGAATCATATATTCCTATACAGGGGATTTAACAGCAGAGAAAATTCTTAAACTTCAAGAGAAAGAGATTCATAAAGATACAACTCTTGAACAAAGTTTTCTGCATCAAGTTTCGACACGTCAAGTTTATCCTTGGATAAAAGAACTTCCTAAATTAAGTGAGGATCTTTACGCGTTAAAAACATCTTCCTCTCTTCCTTTAAAAATAGTTGTCGTTGATTTTGGTGTCAAATATAGCACTCTCAAATCTTTAACTTCTTTTGGAGCTGAGGTCATTGTTGTTCCTTTTTCTTCTTCCTATGAAAAGATTATAGCGCATCATCCACATGGGATTGTTTTCTCGAATGGACCAGGAGACCCTCGTTTTGTAGACCCGTCAATCTTTAAAATGATGGAAAAGCTTCTTCAAGAAAACCTACCTTTACTTGGAATTTGCTTAGGACATCAACTCTTATCCCTTATTCATAATGCTGAAATTATAAAACTTAACTGTGGTCATCATGGCATCAATCATCCCGTTCAAGATCTTCATTCTAAAAATATTCTGATTACGTCTCAAAATCATGAATACGCTGTCAAAGAATCTTCTCTTCCTAAATGTCTAACGCCCACCTATCGATCCCTTTTTGATGGGTCTTTAGAAGGATACAGAGTCAAAGAAAAGCTCATTTTTTCTATTCAATTTCATCCGGAAGCTGGTCCTGGTCCCCAGGACGCAACTTTTATTCTATCCGATTTTTTAAAAATTGTTCATCACCATGCCCAAAAGAACTGATTTAAAAACAATTTGTATTATTGGGTCAGGCCCTATTGTTATTGGACAGGCCTGTGAATTTGACTATGCAGGTGTTCAAGCCTGCAAAGCTTTAAAGGAGGAAGGATACAAGGTTGTTCTTATAAATTCAAATCCAGCAACCATTATGACAGATCCTCAACTTGCAGATGCAACATATATAGAACCTCTCACACCTGATTGTCTTGAGAAAATTCTTATTCAAGAAAATGTCGATGCAATTTTACCCACCATGGGAGGACAAACTTCGCTTAATTTAGCTGTCGAGCTTGCTGAGAAAGGTGTTCTTGATCATCTTAAGATTGAATTGATTGGAGCTGATCTAAAAGCCATTAAAAAAGCTGAAAACAGACGTCTTTTTCATCAAAGCATGCATCACATTGGTCTTGATTGTTTAAAGGGGTATGAAGTTACCACTTGGGAAAACGCAAAAAAAATTTTAGAATCTTTAGAATTTCCTTTGATTATTCGGCCTTCTTTTACATTGGGAGGGATAGGAGGAGGAATTGCACATGATTTAAAAGAATTTGAAACCATTGTCAAAAATGGACTTGAATGTTCCCCCATTCATCAAGTTTTAATCGAAGAGTCGATTATTGGGTGGAAAGAATTTGAACTTGAAGTTATGAGGGACAATAAAGATCAATGCGTTATTGTTTGTTCTATTGAAAACATTGAACCAATGGGCGTCCATACAGGAGATAGCATAACGGTTGCCCCTGCACTCACACTCACCGATAAAGAATATCAACGTATGCGGCGTGCTGCTTTTGCAATTTTAAGAGAAATTGGAGTTGCAACGGGCGGTGCAAACGTTCAATTTGCCGTTCATCCCAAAACGGGACGCATGGTCGTTATTGAAATGAATCCGCGCGTTTCAAGATCATCCGCATTAGCCTCAAAAGCAACTGGTTTTCCAATTGCAAAAATTGCTGCTAAGCTCGCTATAGGATATGCCTTGGATGAAATAACAAACGACATCACAAAAACAACCTGTGCGGCCTTTGAGCCTTCCCTTGATTATATCGTCACGAAAATCCCGCGTTTTGACTTCGAAAAATTTGAAGGCGCTTCTCACTCTTTAAGTACTTACATGCAGTCTGTAGGCGAAGCCATGGCCATTGGAAGAACTTTTGCTGAAAGTCTTCAAAAAGCAATTTGCTCTCTGGAAGAAGGCTTTTATGGTCTTTTAACCACAAAAATTAAATATGATTCTATTGAAGATTTAAAAGAAAAAATTTCGGCTGCCACGCCTCATCGTCTTTTTTATATTGCTGCAGGACTTCGAGAAGGAATAGCGTTAAAAGAAATAGAGAAATTATGCCATTGGGATAAATGGTTCTTAGATCAAATTGCTTCTCTTGTGCATTTAGAAACAGCGATACAATCTGCAGAATTTTTTCAAAACCCTGACTTGTTTCGTTATTTTAAATCTCTTGGGTTTTCAGATGCAATGCTTGCACATTTAACCTCTTACTCAGAAGCTGAAATTCGAAATCAACGTTATAAGTTTTCTATCTTTCCTACTTTCAGGAGGGTAGATACGTGCGCAGGTGAATTCTCCTCACAGACAGCTTATATGTATGGGACCACGCTTCCATTTCCATCTTCTATTAAACTTAATGAATCTTTACCTTCCTTACGAAAAAAAGCCATTATCATTGGAAGCGGCCCCAACCGAATTGGACAAGGCATCGAATTTGATTATTGTTGCGTCCATGCTGCCCAAGCACTTCAAGAAATGAATATTGAAACCATTATGATTAATTGTAATCCAGAAACGGTTTCAACCGATCATACAATTTCTGATCGGCTTTATTTTGCTCCTTTAACAGAAGAAAATATCCTTGATATTATTCGCAACGAACAAAATGAAGGGATTCTTTTAGGCGTATTTGCCCAATTTAGCGGACAAACAGGTCTTAAGCTTTCAGAAACTCTTATTGAGGATATTAACCTCTTAGGTCTTTCAAAAGAAGCTATTGAACAGACTGAAGATCGTGAGCAGTTTCAAAAACTTCTTCATCACCTCCATCTTAATCAACCCTTTAATAAAATTGCAGCAACGCCTGAAGATCTTTTAAAATGTATCCAAGAAATTGGATATCCTGTTATCGTGAGGCCCTCCTATGTTATTGGAGGTAAAGGAATGCGCGTCATCCGATCCGGCGATGATTTAAAGACGTATCTCAAGACAGTTAATTTAAAAGAACTCACGCCACTTCTTGTTGAAAAATACCTTAGTCAAGGACGTGAAGTTGATATTGACCTTCTTTTTGATGGAAAAGAAGTATGGGTTGCTGGGATTATGGAACATCTTGAACCTGCAGGTATTCATTCAGGTGATTCAGCCTGTATTTTTCCGTCCTACAGTCTTTCTCCTGTCCTTATGGAAGAGCTTAAGAAAGAAGCATCTCTCATTGCACATTCTTTAAAATTTAAAGGTCTTTTGAACATCCAATGTGTGATTCAAAAGGATAAAATTTACATTATTGAAGTGAACCCTCGAGCCAGTAGAACCATTCCCTTTCTTGCAAAAGCACTTGGGGTTCCTCTCGTTAAAGTTGCGACTCAACTTTGCCTTGGAAAAATGCTTTCCGATTTTGATCTTCCAAGCGCACTCCCAAATGATTTTTCTATAAAATATCCCATTTTTTCTTTTGATCGATTCTTAAAAATTAATACAAAATTAGGACCTATTATGAAATCAACGGGCGAAGTAATGGGAAGAGCCTCAACCCCTCAAGACGCTCTCGCCCAAGCCCTTTATCCACAAATTTATTCAAAAAAATCTCGACAAAAACTTGCTCTTTTTTCAGCAATCCCCTTAAAAGAATCTTTAATTCTTATCCTTTCTAATTTAAAAAAGGATGGGTTTGACCTTTATACGAACGCAGAAACAATCAAACTTACGCCTTCTTTGAAAAATATATGTCTCGAAAAAGAAACATATAAAATTTTACCTCTCATTGAGAATCAAAAACTTGACGCCGTCTTTGCACTTGAGTACGATCAGGCACCCTTAGAAAAAAGCTTGTATGAGGCGGCGCACACTGGAAAAACGCCCCTTTATACAACAGAACTTCATATCCCTGCAGTTGCTCAATGTTTCAAAAATCTTCTTGATGGAAATATTTTTCTCTTAAAAAAACTACAAGCAGAACATTCAAGGTAAAAACAAAATGAAAATTCCTTCTAATCTTCCGAGTGATCGCACTTTTGGGCTCTTTTTTGCAGGCCTTTTCCTGTGCCTTTTTTCTTGGAGTGCGGTTTTGCATCATCATTTTTCTTGGCCTATTTTAGGGACCTCCCTTTTCCTTTCTTTAATCAGTTGTTTATTTCCCAAAATATTGCGACCTTTCAACATGGGATGGTATTTCTTTGGAAAACTTCTCCATAAAATAACCAATCCTCTTATTATGGGATTCATTTTTTTTGGCATCCTTACACCTATTGGCATTTTAAGGCGTTTGACAAAATCAGAATCTTTTCCAAAATATTTTGATGCTTCGCTTCCAAGTTATTGGATTAAACGCCTTCCACCAGGACCCGATTCTAAACAGTTAAAAGATCAATATTAGGAGAAAAAAATGAATTTTCTAACGGAACTTTTTTCATATTTTTTTAAACGCAAAAAATGGAAGCTTCTTCCTATTATCATTGTATTACTTATTTTTGGTATTTTAATCATCTTATCAGAATATTCTCTAATTTCACCCTTCGTTTATACCTTATTTTAGGAGAACACAAAGTCATGCGTGTGTTAGGGATTTCAGGATTTTATCACGATAGCGCAGCAGTTCTTGTTGAAAATGAAGAAATTATTGCTGCTGCACAAGAAGAGCGTTTTACACGCATAAAACATGATGCCTCTTTTCCTCATAATGCAGTTGAATTTTGTCTTCAAGCCGCAAAGATAGAATTAAGCGCTGTTGATTATGTTGTTTTTTATGATAAACCTTTTATTAAATTTGAACGCCTTTTTGAAACATATATGGACTATGCGCCACGCGGATTTTCTTCTTTTAGACAAGCCATGCCCCTTTGGATTAAAGATAAGCTTTTTCAAAAAAATAACCTTTTGAAACATCTCAAAAAATTTGATCCTAAATTTAGCGCGTCACGTCTTCTTTTTACAGAACATCATTTGGCCCATGCTGCGAGTGCTTTTTACCCCTCTCCTTTTGAAGAGGCTCTTATTCTCACCATGGATGGTGTTGGTGAATGGACTACAACAAGTGCAGCTATAGGTTCTCATAATGAGATAAAAATTTTTAAAGAAATTCATTTCCCCCACTCCCTTGGTCTCCTTTATTCCGCCTTTACATATTATACAGGCTTCAAGGTCAACTCTGGAGAATATAAACTTATGGGGCTCGCTCCTTATGGGAATCCTAAATATGAAACGCATATCCTTGAGAATCTCATTGATCTTAAAGAGGATGGCAGCTTCCGTTTAAATATGGATTACTTTGATTTTTGTACAGAACTTCGTATGACAAATGATCAAAAATTTGAAGCTTTATTTGGTGAGCCACGCCGCACACCAGAAACACCCCTTAGGCAATTTGATATGGATTTAGCAGCTTCTATTCAAAAAGTTCTTGAAACAGCTGTGATCAGGCTTGCAACAAATCTTCAAAAAGAAACTGGTCAGCAAAATCTTTGCCTTGCAGGAGGTGTTGCTCTTAATTGCGTTGCAAACGGAAAGCTTCTTAAAGAAAACATCTTTAAAAATATTTACATTCAACCTGCGGCAGGAGATGCTGGAGGAGCTTTGGGTGCTGCTTTCTATGGATATTATCAAATCAAAAACAATAAACGGCATGCACATATCGATAAAATGGAAGGAAGCTACCTGGGTCCTCAATTTGACACTGAAAACATTATTTCTTCTCTCACCTCTTTAGGTGCACATTTTGAAGTGCTGACAGATCATGAACTATATGAAACGGTAACCGAAGATTTAATTAAAGAAAATGTTATTGGATGGTTCCAAGGAAAAACAGAATTTGGACCGCGTGCCCTTGGCAATAGATCCATCATTGCAGATGCCCGTTCTTCTAAGATGCAAGAAAAATTGAATCTCAAAATTAAATTTAGAGAATCTTTCCGACCCTTTGCACCAGCTATCTTAGCCGAAGATGTAAGTTCTTATTTTGATCTTCATTCTTCTTCTCCTTATATGCTTATTGTATCGGACGTTTTAAAGAAACATCAAACAAAGTTGCCTGAAAATTATGAATCTCTCTTTGGTATTGAGAAATTAAATATCCCCCGTTCTTCCATTCCAGCCATTACCCATGTTGATTTCTCAGCTCGCATTCAAACAGTTCATAAACACACAAATTTGAGATTTTATGAACTTCTTTCAAAATTTAAAGAAAAAACAGGATGCAGTATTCTCGTTAATACAAGCTTCAATATAAGAGGAGAACCTATCGTTCTAACACCTAACGATGCCTTTCGGTGTTTCATGGGAACGGATATGGATATTCTTGTCATAGGAAATTGTTATCTTCAAAAAGAGAAACAAAATCCTCTTTTGAAAGAAGATTATAAATCGCAATTCCATTTAGATTAAGGAGAAAAATCAATGAGAAAAATTTTAAAGTGGATCCTTATATTCATTCTCCCTTTTCTTCTTTTTGACTTTTATAAAGGAATTTGTCGATACTATGCTAATTCTTCAAAAAACACACCCGCCCCTTTAAATGCTATTGTCTATCAGTTTAAAAATCACTATTGGCATTTTCCACCCGATACTTTTACAAACATTATAAATGAAGAAAAACATATCTTTCTTGTCCATTCAGATAAATATGGATTTCGAAATAATCTTATTGTGGAGTCTCCAACTCTTCTTCTTTTAGGAGATAGTTTTACATGTGCTGTCAACACACAAGATAAAGATACATATGCTCAAATTCTTACAAACGAAGGCTTGAGTGTTTATAATGCAGGTATGGATGGAACAGGAACCTGCCATCAAGCTTATATTTTAAAAGATATTCTTGATCATATTCATCCCCAAATTGTTGTTTTAAATTTTTATCTTGGAAATGATTTCCATGACAATTTCTTTGGACCTCAACTTCAAACTTTAAAAGAAAGTTTAGACAGCCCTCTAAAAAAAGAAAATCTTTCTTCGCCCACAAAAAATATTTCAGATGGAAAATTTAAGTTTTTTATTATTGAGCATCTAAGATCCATTAAAGATTTTATCATGTCTTATTCACCTAGTTTTAAGCTTATTTATGACCGTATAAGACCCTATTTTCATGAGAAAACTGAAATGCTGTATTATGATCGCTCAGAGCTTAAAATGTTTGCATACCAAGAAGACAAGCCTGATCCTGATATTCAAAAATCTCTTGAAAATACGGAAGAAGCTCTTCATATTATTCAAAAAATTATTGATGCTTATAATAAAAAAAATAATGCCCATGTTAAATTAGTTGTAGTGGGAATTCCTTCTAAAGCTCAAGTTATAAAAAGTCTGCGTGAAGTAAGTAACTTTTCAACGGATGAAGGCGCGGAAAATTATGCAAAATCGCTTCTCCCTGAGATTAATTTTGATACCCCTAATCGCCTTCTTGCAGACATATGTGCAAAAAATAATATTCCTTATTTTTCTCTACTCCCTCTTTTCCGAGAAAATGCGGGACAGGAACTTTATTACCATTTTGATTTACATTGGAATTGGCGCGGTGAAAAAATTGCAGCCCAAGCTGTCTCCAAATGGCTAATTGAGCTTGGACTTGTTAGGAATCGCCCTTCTTAAATCAACGAGAAGGAGAGAGAAAGACGTGAGTAGGATTTCAATAAGCCTAGGGAATAGGGTTTTTTACATTTTTAAGGCTCTTAAGGCTTTGAAGAGCTTCTTGTATTTCTGCTTCAACTATTTCAATAGGGATATTTTTATAAGCTTTAGGTTGTGTGGACAAAAATTTTTAAGCTATTGAAATAAAATGGAAAGTGGTAG
>JAFEBT010000014.1 GCA_018242545.1 Pseudomonadota bacterium | reverse complement strand
ATATCTCTTTTCTTTTTAAAAGTCTATTTGTTATTTTAATTTATGGAAATAGTATGATATTTACATTCCCACGTAGAGTGATTTAAATGGTTTACGTTTGACATATACGATTCCTTATTTTTTTATGCTTTGAGCGGCATAAATTATTTTCGGAAATCTTCCGTATATGTCAAACATTAGGATTCCTCCGCTTAAAGCGGAGGCTTAGCATCTGGGAAAGTTATATAGGTCTTGCTTCTATGCAGCTTCTTATAACTGAATCGGGTTCTGGCAATGGCTCAATCTAATTTTACACCTCTTGACGGGACTCTATCGATAATATTTATTTACGGAACATACTTAAAATAGCCACACCCCATCTTATAGGATTATACCATGCTCTTTCATAGGTGCGTCTAGAAGGACTATTTGAAATTAATCCTACGTTTTCTATAGTAGCGTGAGCTTTTTTTTCAGGTACGCTCTTTTTTTGATACCATTTATAACAAATCGTTAATGCTGATAAAAATATTCCTCCTGCACGCATTCCATAAGCCCACACAGGATTAAATTCTGCTCCAAGCACCAATCCAGCACTTATTGGAAGAGCTAAAACAGACATAAAAGCAAAACTGACACTGGGAGCAAATATTACTTCTTCATATCCACTGAATGCGCCTCCTCCAACATTTCTTGGTCCATCCGCAAGCAGACTTATGGAGTTAACTAATAACATTGTATCAGCAAGGCTTTGTATTGTATCCCAATCATCTTTAGATTCTATATCTTGAGGAGTTCCTTCAAAAAGTCTTTGTAATGGATGAGACAATCCTATAAATAAGCCTGCAGTTGCTAAAGAAGAGAAAAAACTAATTGCTATTGCTGCAGAACCAAGTCTTTTTGCATTGTTTAAAGCTATTTTATATTCTTCCTGTCTATCTTGGGCTTTTAATTTTTCTGCTTGTCCAAGCTTTTGTGAAATAATAATGCCACTTGCTTGCGTGAGGGCTATTAGTATAAAGTTATATGCAATAATAGGTTGAATAGAAATCTGTTCTGCAATTTGGGTATTTCTGTTTAAAGTTCCCAGGATCATTGAATTTGCAGCTAAATTACCCCATTCCATAAATCGTAGTAATCCTAATGGACCTCCCTTTGTAATAAATTTTCTCATATTATTTGTATAAGTTGAAAAAGAAAAGTTTGATAATAGTGGGTACTTGGTGTATGCTTCGCTGTAAGAAATATAAGTCCTTATTGCTAAAAAAGCGCTCAATGTTCCTATCGAGGTTCCATATCCTAGTCCTGCAACGCCTAATTTTGGACAGCCCCATGCACCCAAAGCTAAGGGGTAACTTGCCAATAAAGATATCGCTGTTCTAGAAATAGAAATAACTATCGGTAAATTATTTTTATTTAAAGACAAAGCTAATTGTTGATCTACTAAAGTCCAATAGGTTGGTAACACTGAACCAATTGAATAGTAAAAGAAATAATCCTGCACATTATCAGCTATAGAGTTTTCTACGCCAGTACTTTTTAATATTCTACCTGCATTTAAGTATATAGCTAGTGAAGGAATTGTTAAGATTAACCCTGCAAAATATCCATTTCTCACAACATCTCTTAACCCCTCATGGTCTTCCATTGCAGCTCTCTTACCACCCAAAATTCCACAACATGAAAGTATGGCCCCAATTGAACCCGTAACGCTATTCATATAAGTAGAAATTAAAGGACCTGCAGCGATGGCATCGGGATCTTCTAATTGAGCTAAAATAATATTATTGACAATAGATTTTGAAATTACTGGGGCCATAGATATTATAAGGGGAATACTTGATTTAAGAACAGTTTTATAAGCATTTCGATTCGTGAGGAGAAGCTCACTTTCTGTCACTTCATTTATAGAAATCTTATGATCATTAAATTTACGACCTTCTGGACTTTCAATGGTTTCATTATTCAACAGTCTTAGGTCCTCTAAAGAATGATTAATTGGTAAAATAGTGGCTTTGTGCGTTTTTTTATCTTGGGTATCATCAAATTCAGAGTCCATAGCAACAGCAAGATTTTGAAAGCTAAAGGTTATAATTAAGAATATAGATATTATTTTTTTTGTTACATTAGTAAAGTAATTCATTACATTTTCCTTTAGGTAATTGACCTGCTGCGTAAGTTAAAGTTGATATCTGAAATGCCTCAGAAATCCTTAAATGAAAATGGATAGGATTGAGCTACCCAGCGAATCTAATAATAGACTATTTTATTTTTAGTAAGTATTTACACTTTCTTTTTAGCTTAATAATCAATTTATTATGAATAATTCTTACTAAAAAATCCGTAATTTTTACGGATAAAAAAAGAAGAATTAACGCATTATGTTCAAAAAAATATTAAAAAGATTTTTATAACTCAGGAGATAGGAATGTTAGATGAAAATTTTTCTCAAAAATTAATTATTAATTTATGTCCAACGGGTATGGTCCCTCAGAAAAAAAACTGTCCTTTTGTTCCTATTTCAGCGACAGAAATAGCAAAGGATGTTCAACGGTGCCACAATTTAGGTGTTTCTATGGTGCATCTTCATGCGCGTTTAACTGATGGAACTCCTACATGGGAAAAGGCATATTTTGAAGAAATAATTAATGAAATACTTATACGTATAAATGATATTATTTTGGTTGTTACAACAAGTGGAAGAAATTGGCCAGAAATAGAAAGAAGAAGTAATAGTCTAGAGTGCCTTCCTACCCCAGATATGGCTTCTTTAACACTTGGATCTATGAACTTTCCTAAAGAGCCCTCCATTAATTCTCCAGATACAATAATAAGATTAGCAGAGATAATGAACGAGAAAGGCATAGTTCCAGAGCTTGAGGTGTTTGATATTGGTATGGTTAATTTTTCTAATTATTTAATTAATAAAAATATCTTAAACCCTCCATTTTACTATAATTTAATACTGGGTAATCGAGGAACCGCAGATCTTTCACCAATAAATATAGCCGCTCTTTTGAGCACACTTCCTCATGGAGCAACTTGGGCTTTAGGAGGAATTGGAAGATATCAATTAGCAGCAAATAGTTTGGCTTTGTCTTTAGGTGGGCATGTGCGGGTTGGATTAGAAGATAACCCTTATTACGATTGGAGTAAAAAAACAGATGCATCTAATCCTGTTTTAGTTGAAAGAATTGTTAATCAAGCTCGTTTATTGGGAAGAGAAATTGCAAATGTAGAAGATGCAAGGAGAATAATAGGTTTGCCTCAAAGAAAGCAGGAAGCCAAGGAGGTTGCATAATGGATTGTAAAGTTGTAGCAGAATGTGTAATACCAACCAAATTCTCAGATAATTCTCTATTTCATTTAATTGGTTTTGAGATAAACGGGGTAGAAAATCAGGTTGTTGCTTTTTCTACAAGGCCCTATAAAGATTTAGCTAATAAAGTTATTACGCTAAGAATCCATAGTGCATGTATTACAAGTGAAATTTTTGGATCTTTAAAATGTGATTGTAAAGAGCAGCTTAATCTTTCTCTAAAAATGATTTCTAAAAAAGAAAATGGGCTTTTAATTTATTTTATGAATCATGAAGGAAGAGGGATAGGGATTAATAATAAAATAAAGGCATATAAATTTCAAGAAAGCGGTCTTGATACGATTCAAGCTAATATAGCATTAGGACTTGATGTAGATAAAAGAGACTTTTCTCCAGCTGTTTTAATTTTAAAGTATTTTAATATAAAAAATGTGCAACTTATCACTAATAATCCTAATAAAATTGATGTACTGATTAAATCAGGAATCAATATTGTAAAAAGAATAGAACAAGACATATCTCCTAATGTTTATAGCACTGCATATCTTGAAACAAAGATAAATAGAATGGGGCATTTTATGAAACAGCATAAGCAGTGTTGCAGTGCATGAGGCATAAAAATATGAAAAATATTTGGAATGAAGGGAAAACATATGAAGAGACTGCGCGAGAAATTCAACAGTTAAATTGTAATCTTCTGGCAGGCATGTATTCTAAGTATTCTTTAGGGAAACAAACTGTTTTAGAAATGGGGTGTGGGACAGGATATCTTACAGAGAGTTTGTCACAAATAAAAAACGTAGAAAAAATTATGGCTTTTGATCTCTCAAAAGAGATGCTGGATGTCGCTAAGGCAAAGAAAATCTTGAATACAATTTTTATTAATATTTCTTTTAATGCATTGGAAACAGAAGAGGTATTTACTAGTTTTGTAAGTAATGCAGCTTTTCATTGGTTGTTCCCAAACTATTCTCGTGCTCTTGATAAGATAAATTCATTACTAAAAAAGGATAGTTTTGTTTATATTGCAACTGCAGGAAAGAATAAGGATTCTGAGGAATATGATAATATGATGAATGACGTTCTTCTAGATATAAATCCTACTTATGAATCATTTTCGAAACGACGCTTATCAATTATAGACATTAAAAATTTAATCAAAAATACAAACTTTATTTTAGAAGATGTTTTTTTGGTGTCGCGTGAAGTTGTCTGTACCCCTTTTGAATTTGTACAATGGCTTTTTGCGAGTGGCTGTTCATTTAAAGAGGAGATGCCGAATGATAAAGAGAAATTATTTATTAAGTTAGAGAAGGCTAACTTTAAAAATATATGCCATTGGACTACTTTTTTTCTTTTAAAAAAACGTTGAGAATTTTAATGGAACAAAAAAATTGTTTTCAATCACATCGTGATTACTTAATAAGGTGTTTGAAATTAGCTAAAACGTTTTCTGGTCAATGCTTTCCTAATCCTGCGGTTGGAGCATTAATTGTAAAAAATGGAAAAATAATTTCTGAAGGCTGGCATGAAGGAAAAGGTAAACCTCATGCTGAGAGGAATGCATTTTCTAAATTACAAGAATGCCCAGAAGGAGCCACGATTTATATTACTTTAGAACCATGTTGCCATTGGGGAGTAACTCCTCCCTGTGTTGATGCAATTATAGAACATAAAATATCTAAAGTTATTTTTTCTCAAAAAGATCCTAATTCCTTAGTGAATGGGCAAAGTATAAAAATTCTTGAAAAAAGAGGTATAAAGTGTATTGAAATCCCAGTAAAAGAAATTTCTTCATTTTATGAGGGATATTCAAAGTGGCATTTAGAGGGTGTCCCTAAAGTAATAGCAAAGCTTGCAATGTCTTTAAATGGAAAAATAGCAGGTAAAAAGGGAGAAAGAATTAATATTACTGGAAAATTTCTAAATGATTTTACTCATCATCAACGCAAAGAACATGATGCGATTCTTACTACTGCCGCAACAATTATAAAAGACAATCCTATGTTTAATGCTAGAATTAATGGATTATTTTATCCTAAAGACCTTTACATACTGAATAGCAGATTAAATTTACCTTCTAAGAGTAATATTTTTTCTTATTCAAAACATGTTACATTATTTTGTAATCCGGATAATATTAAGAATAAAAACTTATATAAGTTTAATAATGTTGAATGTATTTCCATTCCTTCATATAAATTTGGCTTGCTAGATATTAAAGAAATATTAAAGATAATAGGAAGAAAGGGCGTGCATAATTTATGGGTTGAGGCTGGAGGCCTGTTAACTTACAGTTTAGTTCATAAAAAACTTGTTGATGTGCTTTATCTCTACTTAAGCCCTCAATGGTTAAATCCTTATTTTACTGATGGATTTCAAAAAGAATTTGATTTTAGATCATATTTTTCTAACATAACATACGAGACTTTTGGGGGTGAATGCTTAATAAAAATGAGTCATAAATATTAAAAGACTTGTAAGGAATTATTATGTTTAAAACATATCCTAAATACGCTAGCAACTTTATGGTTTCTACAGGATGTCCCTTTGCGAGTCTTACAGGAATGAGGATATTACAAAAAGGCGGAACAGTTTTTGATGCTGCTCTCGGAGTTTCTGCAGTTCTTAATGTTACTCTTCCGATGTCTTGTGGAATTGGTGGGGATATCTCTCTAATAGGATATACAAAAAAAAATAATAAAATTTTTTGTTTGAATGGGTTAGGTGAAACACCAAAAAACGCAACTTTTGAAAACTTTAAGAAAAGAAAATTTTTAGAGTTACCAAGAACAGGGATTTTATCTGCAACAGTACCAGCTATGTTTCACACATATTTAAATTTATATAAATTATGTAAACTTCCTTTAAATGTATTACTTTATGATGCTATTAAATATGCGGATGAAGGAATCCCTATTGGAAATCAATTTAAAAGATGGACCCAGAGTAATTATAATATTATTAAAGATGACGATTATCTATGTAAGCTCTTTTCCTTGAAAAAAGATATAATTAAACAGCCTGAGTTAGGAAATACTTACAAAAAATTTATAAAATTTAAAGATTCTTTTTTAAACTTACAATCTGAATTTGTTAATGCTTTATATTTAAAAACTCAAAAATTAAGTAGTTTTTTTGATAAAGAGGATTTTTGCCGCGCACAAGCTTTTTTTGAATCTCCTCTTTCTTTAAAATTTGGTCTTTATCATGTATATGTTCCGCCATTACCTACGCAAGGATATTTATTACTTCAAAACTTAAAATTATTTGAAATATTTAACAAAAAGCAAGAATTTAAAATCTATGGAGAGAAAATTCATTTGTTGAGCGAAATTTTTAATTTAACATTTGAACAAAGGCTTAAGAAAGCATGTGATCCGAAAGTCAGAGATGAAACTAATTTTCTTTTAAGCAAAGGCAATCTTTTAAATATGGCATCTCAAATAAATTTAAAAATGAAAAGTCAGTGCCGATATAAAGGACATTACAAAGAAAATGATACAACAAACTTTGTCATTTCTGATAAAGAAGGGAATTCGGTTTCTTGTATACAAAGTTTATCTATGGGGTTTGGTTCAGGAGTGGCTTGTGAAGAAACGGGTTTAATTTTTAATGCAAGACTTGGTAGAGGATGTACTTTAAATCAAGAAGATCCAAATTTTATAAAACCCTATTGTCGTCCAATTAATACAATTATTCCCTATATTATAACCTACAAGGATAATTTCTATATGGCTGGGGGAACGCCTGGAGGGGACGGACAACCTCAATGGAATGCTAATTTCTTAATATCGATTTTATTTGAAAAAGAGCTTCTTGAAGACGCTCTTTTAAAACCAAAATGGACTTTTTTTCCCGGGGGAGATGTTTTTGAAAAAGATATAGATCCTTGCATTTGTGTTGAAAATTCCATGCCACAGGAGGTAGATGATTTACTGAAAGAAAAAAATCATATTGTTATTAGAAAGAAAAGAATTCCTGGATGTTTACGTATCATACAGAAGGGTAAAAGTTATCTTAAAGGAATGGATGACGGTGGTGAAGAAGGACTTACATTAGGAGCTTAAATAAAAAGGTTTTTGTGTATTAAATTTATTTAATCAATAAAAATTAGAAAAATTTAGAGATTTCATTTTTTTATACACTTTTTAGAATGTAAGTATTTTAAAACGTTAATAAAGATATTAAAAGGATATTATATATGCTTGATAAGTCACACATATTATTTCAAAAATATCAAAAAAGTTTTGAAAATTATAATGTTAAAGATGCGGTAAAGTGTTTTAATGTTCCTTCTTCAATATATATTAATAATAAAATTATACTTTTTAATGCTCTCACAGATATTGAAAAAACACTTCAGCAATTTATGGACAGTCATAAATTAGATAAAATATCTAAATTTAATTATAAAATAGAAAAAAAATATTCCATAGACTTTAATCATAAATTATTCTTATTGAAATGGGAACTTAGTTCAAAAAAAGTTTTTTTCTCTAGTTACTATACTATCTTTCAAAAAGAAGAGTGGAAGTTTCTTCATGTTACAAATTTGGGAAGGCTATAACAATTCAAGATTTTTTGATAAAGGTAAAACCTATAGACTTTAGATAAGATATGGCAGCTTTTTGAAAGAAGAGGAATTATCTTGCTCCAAGCTTTTTTGAATATCCTTTAAAATACAAGCGCTATACTAATCTTAGTTAATTTCTTTCTTCCTTTTTTTCTAAAGAATCAAAGCCAATCCTCCTTGAATTTTTAAGAATATCCTTGTAGGATGTGCCCATAAAAACGTCTCTAAAACAAATGATTTCCTGATAAATCTGCTTGTTTTAGAATGTGTTAACATTGTTAAAGGGTTGTGCATCATGCAAACACTTTTGAGAGAATACTTTTCTCTCGTTGTTTTTTTGGGAATTGCTCTCTTTATTTCAAGTTTTATGGTGCTTTTGGCATTTTTGCGCGCAAAACGTCATCCTTATCCTGAGAAGCTTACTCCTTATGAATGTGGGTTTGATCCTTTTGAGGATATGTCTCATAAATTTGATGTGCGATTTTATCTTGTTGCTATTCTTTTTATAATTTTTGATATTGAGGTTGCTTTTTTATTTCCATGGGCTATTTCTTTAAGGACAATTGGTGTTTTTGGTTTTGTATCAATGATGCTTTTTTTGGGTATTTTAACGATGGGGTTCCTTTATGAATGGAAAAAAGGGGCTTTGGATTGGGAATAACCTTTTAAGAGATGGTTTTTTGACATGATGTCTCCTTATGATAATTCTTTGTCCGATCCGGCTGCACTTTCCTCTGATCAGTTGATGCAAGCTTTTAATCAAGAGGTTTCAAATAAAGGATATTTTATAACTCAGTTGGATAAATTAGCTGCTTGGGCACAGAGTGGATCCTTATGGCCGATGACCTTTGGGCTTGCTTGTTGTGCCGTTGAAATGATGCAAACGGCCGCGAGCCGCTATGATTTAGATCGTTTTGGTGTCGTTTTTAGGCCAAGCCCCCGTCAATCTGATGTCATGATTGTCGCGGGTACTCTCTGTAACAAAATGGCTCCTGCCCTTCGGCGGGTCTATGACCAGATGGCAGAACCAAGATGGGTAATTTCTATGGGATCTTGTGCGAATGGAGGTGGCTATTACCATTATTCCTATTCGGTGGTAAGAGGGTGTGACCGGATTGTTCCTGTAGATGTGTATGTACCAGGATGTCCACCCACCGCAGAAGCTCTTCTTTATGGTGTTTTACAACTTCAGAAAAAGATTTTGCAAGGGCCAAGTCTTGTTTCTTCTCTTTCTTTTGAATCATCGATTTCCAAAAAAAGTTTTTTAAAAAATTTGTTTAAAAAAGAAAAAAATTTACAAACAAAATCCACTGATCAAGGGGATATAGTAACGTGAATTCTAAGGATTCTCACTCTCAAAACCTTCTTGCCTACCTCATGGAAAATTGGGGACAAAATATCCTTGAGTCTTCTTTTGACAAAAATGAGTTAAGTGTGCGCGTTCGTGTCGAAAGTTTGTTGAGTTCTGTTGTTTTTTTAAAAGAAAATCCGAATTGCTTATTCCAATCTCTTATGGATATTGCTGGCGTTGATTATCCGGAACGTGAAAGAAGATTTGATGTTGTGTATCATTTTCTAAGTTTGAAACATAATCTTCGATTTCGTCTTAAAGTAGGAGTCTTTGAAAACGAAATTATTCCTTCTGTAACGGAGTTTTATCCTTCAGCGAATTGGTTGGAAAGAGAAGTTTGGGATATGTTTGGAATTCCTTTTGGAGGACATCCTGATTTAAGACGTATTTTGACGGATTATGGATTTGAGAATCATCCGCTTCGAAAGGATTTTCCGCTGACAGGCTTTTTAGAGGTTCGATATGATGAAACACAAAAACGTGTGATTTATGAGCCTGTTAAATTGGATCAAGCCTATCGAGATTTTGATTTTTTAAGTCCTTGGGAGGGGCCTCTGACATCTGCGACACAAGAGAGAAAAGATTAAAATGACAGACACACACTCTTCTGCGCATCTGCCCAAAAGCACTGAGCAATATACTCTTAATTTTGGCCCTCAGCATCCGGCTGCCCATGGTGTTTTACGTCTCGTGCTTGAGCTGGATGGTGAGGTGATTGAACGCGCTGATCCTCATATAGGATTTTTGCATCGCGGAACAGAAAAACTTATTGAATATAAAACATACACGCAAGCTATTCCTTACTTCGATCGTCTGGATTATGTCTCTCCTATGTGTCAGGAGCATGCTTTTGCGCTTGCCGTTGAGAAGCTTTTTGGAATTTCTGCGCCTTTGAGAGCCCAATATATTCGTGTCCTTTTTTCTGAAATCACACGTATTTTAAATCATATTTTAAATGTCACAACGTTTGCTTTAGATGTTGGAGCGATGACGCCTTTTTTATGGGGTTTTGAAGAGCGTGAGATTTTAATGGGTTTTTATGAACGTGTTTCAGGAGCACGTTTCCATGCAAATTATTTTAGACCAGGAGGGGTCAGCATGGATCTTCCCAAAGGCCTTTTAGAAGATATTTCCGAGTTTGTAAAAAAATTTCCAAAATTTTTAGAAGATACAGAAAATGTTTTAACAGAAAATCGTATCTTTAAAGGACGTACGGTAAATATTGGATGTATTAATGGAGCAGATGCTCTTCTTTGGGGATTTTCTGGACCAAATTTAAGAGCAAGTGGAATTCCTTGGGATTTAAGAAAGTCTCAGCCCTATGATGTTTATGATAAAATGGTATTTGATATTCCTATCGGAGAAAAAGGGGATTGTTATGATCGATACCTTGTACGGATAGAAGAAATGCGGCAAAGTCTCAGAATCATCGAACAATGCATTCAAGATATGCCTGAGGGTCCTATTATGGTTGAAAATCATAAAATTACGCCTCCAAAAAGATCTGATATGAAAGTTGATATGACGTCAATGATTCAGCATTTTAAGCTTTATAGTGAAGGATATCATGTTCCTCGAGGTGAAACTTATACGGTTGTCGAAGCTCCGAAAGGGGAGTTTGGCGTTTTTTTGATTTCAGATGGGACGAATAAACCCTACCGATGTAAAATTCGAGCTCCGGGGTTTTCAGCCTTACAGGCTACGAATTTTATGAGTAAAGGACATATGATTGCTGATCTTGCAGCTATTCTGGGATCATTGGATATTGTTTTTGGGGAGATTGATCGGTGACAGTTTGTTCCAAAAATGATTTCGATTCTCTTGATGCGCCGCCTTTCTGTTTTACGGAAGAAAATGAAAAAAAAGCTCAAAATGCTATTTCTCATTATCCTCAAGGTAGGGAAGCGAGTGCAGTTTTGGCATTATTGGATCTCGCTCAACGTCAAATTGGGGGATGGTTAACTCGAGAGGCACTTATGTATATTTCTGAGCGCCTTAATATGCCGCTTGTGCGTCTTTATGAAATTGTTGGATTTTATACCATGTTTCGTTTGAAGCCTTGTGGTAAATATCTTGTGCAAATTTGCACCACAACGCCCTGTTGGTTGCGCGATTGTGAAAAGATATATGAAGCTTTTCAAAAAGAGCTTGGAATTTCGTTTGGGGAAACGACAGAAAATGGCCTATTTACGTTAGAAGAAGTCGAGTGTTTAGGCGCGTGTGTAAATGCCCCTGTTGTGCAAATAAATGATGATTATTATGAAGATTTAACATCTTTAAAAGTAGATAACCTTTTGAAACAACTTTGTGTAAAAAAAGAAAAACAATGAGCCTTTCTCCTGAAAACCGTATTTTTAAGAATCTTGGAGGTATTGAAAGCATCACTTTATCTCAAGCTCAAATTCAAGGAGATTGGGATTCGACAAAGAAATTAATGGAAAAAGGGCGTCAATGGATACTTGAAGAAATAAAAAATTCAGGCCTTCGTGGCCGAGGAGGGGGCGGCTTTCCGACGGCCAAAAAATGGTCGTTCTTAAAGAAAACAGACCGGCCTTCTTATCTTGTAGTTAATGCAGATGAAAGTGAGCCAGGAACAGCGAAAGATCGTGATATTATGCGATATGAACCCCATAAGCTTATTGAAGGGGCTCTTCTTGCGGGGTTTGTGATTGAAGCCTCTGTTGGATACATTTATATTCGTGGAGAATATTACAAAGAGGCTTGTATATTAGAAAAGGCTATTGAAGAGGCCTATGAGGCAGGACTTTTGGGAAAAAATGTAGCCCAGTCAGGCTATTCATTTGATCTTTACGTTCATCGTGGGGCTGGTGCTTATATTTGTGGGGAAGAAACAGCTTTAATTGAGAGTCTTGAAGGCCGCAAAGGCTTGCCACGTTTAAAACCCCCATTTCCAGCTCAAATAGGTCTTTATGGATGCCCCACACTTGTTAATAATGTAGAGACGTTGGCTGTGGTTCCTACTATTTTAAGAAGAGGAGCTGGTTGGTTTGCAAGCCTTGGACGACCAAATAATACAGGCACAAAGCTCTTTTGTATTTCAGGACACGTTAACTTTCCTTGTACCGTAGAAGAAGAAATGGGGATTCCTCTTCGCACTCTTATTGAAACGTATGCGAAAGGCGTGCGCGGCGGATGGGATAATCTCTTGGCTGTTATTCCTGGAGGGTCTTCAGTGCCTCTTATTCCAAAATCTATTTGTGATTCTGTTTTGATGGATTTTGAGGCCCTCAGAGATGTAAACAGTGCGCTTGGGACAGGGGGCGTTATTGTAATGGATCGGTCGACAGATATTGTGAAGGCAATTGCGCGATTTTCAAAGTTTTATATGCATGAGAGTTGTGGACAATGTACACCTTGTCGAGAGGGAACAGGATGGATGTGGCGTATGCTCGAACGGTTTGCGAAAGGAGAGGGAAACTCTGCGGAGATTAATCTTCTTGAAGAAATTACTTACGCAATTGAAGGGCATACCATTTGCGGGCTTGGAGATGCTGCTGCTTGGCCAGTGCAAGGTCTTATACGGCACTTTAGACCTACCATCGAAAAACGTTTTGAAGATTTTTAAAAACATCATGAGGAAATAAGAAGTTTATGATCACACTTCATATTAATGATTGTCTTGTCGAGGTGGAAGAAGGAGCCACAGTTTTAGATGCATGCCGTAAGGCAAACATTGAAATTCCTGTTTTTTGTTATCATTCTAAGCTTTCTATTGCAGGCAATTGTCGGATGTGCTTGGTGGAGATGGAAGAGTGCTCCAAACCTATTGCTTCTTGTGCTTATCCTGCCTTAGAAGGAATGGTTATTCGAACCAATACGCCCCTTGTGGAAAAAGCGCGAAAAGGGACGCTTGAATTTCTTTTGATAAATCATCCATTGGATTGTCCTATTTGTGATCAAGGCGGTGAATGTGATCTGCAAGATATTACATATGCTTATGGTGCAGTTGCAGGGCGGTTTGAGGAAAATAAAAGAGCTGTTCCCAATAAAAACTTTGGTCCTTTTATTAAAACAGAGATGACGCGATGTATTCTTTGTACGCGGTGTATTCGGTTTGCAGATGAAATTGCCGGGGTCCCAGAGCTTGGTATTGTGGGTCGAGGAGAATTGAGTGAAATCTCAACGGGTGTTGAAAAAGCTATTTCTTCAGAACTCTCAGGTAATTTAATTGATGTTTGCCCTGTTGGAGCTTTAACATCAAAGCCCTATGCATTTAAAAGCCGTTCATGGGAGCTTAAAAAAACGGAGTCTATTGATTGTTTAGATGCTGTTGGATCCAATATTCGGATTGACACGCTGGGTTCTGAGGTCATGCGTATTTTACCACGCTTAAATGACGACATAAATGAAGAATGGATTTCAGATAAGACGCGCTTTTTTTATGATGGATTAAAATATCAACGTTTAGATCAGACCTATGTTCGGCAGAAAGGACATCTTACGCCTGTTTCTTGGGAGGAAGCGTTTAAACGGATTGAAAAAGAGCTTTCTGTTTGTTCTCCTTTTGAAAGGGGAGCCATTGTGGGAAGTTTGGTGGATGTGGAGTCAGCTTTTGCTCTTAAAGAACTCATGCTTGCATTAAAAAGCCCCCATATGGATTGCTGTGAAGAAGGGGCTAGACCTTTCACCGAGTTAAGGTCTTTGTATCTTTTTAATACGGGTATCTCCGGCATTGAAGAAGCTGATGCTTGCTTGCTGATTGGAACGAATCCTCGTCATGAAGCAACGCTTTTAAATGCTCGTCTGCGAAAACGATATCTCCGTGGAAATTTCGAGGTGGGAATGATTGGTCCTCAGACAGATTTAACATATCCTTACACACTTATAAGTGAAGATCCTTCAGGTCTTGAAAAGTTGTTGGCCGACCAGACACTCTGGACGAAAGTTTTCAAAAAAGCAAAAAAGCCTATGCTTATTTTAGGAAATGGCGCTTTAAAAAGATCGGATGGAAAAGAAATTCAATCACTTGCTTTAAAAATTGCTCAAAAATATGGAGCGCTTCGAGAAGATTGGCTTGGGTATAATATTTTACATACTGCGGCCAGTCGAGTTGGCGCTCTTGATATTGGCTTCATTCCTCAAAAAGAAGGTTGGTCCGCAGAGCAAATGTACCAAGAAGCAGAAAATGGAAAGTTAAAATTTCTGTATCTCTTAGGAGCAGATGAAGAATATAAAAGAAGACTTAAAACAAAAAATTGCTTTATGGTTTATCAAGGGCATCATGGAGATTTTGCAGCTCAAAAAGCAGATGTTATATTGCCAGGAAGTGCTTTTACAGAAAAAAACGCAACATATGTAAATACAGAAGGCCGTGTCCAGTGTGTCTCTCAAGCTCTTTTCCCACCGGGAGAAGCAAAACAAGATTGGACAATTATAAGAGCTCTTTCTGAGCATCTCCGTTTGAAATTAGACTATAACTCTCTAGAAGAACTTAGAGAAAAACTTTTTAAGGGATATCCTTTTTTAAGAGATCAAAATCAACGTAATATCAATCTTAAAGAAGTCGTGCCGGCTCTGACAGCTTTTCTTAAAAATCTTCCTTCTCAAAAGTTGACATCGGAGGCTTTTGAACCGTTTATTTCTAATTATTATATGACGGATCCTATTACACGTGCCTCTCCTCTCATGGCGCGTGCTGCAGAAACTTTTATATTAAAAGGAAAAGAAGATTGAGAACGCATTTTTCTTTTTTTTATGAAAAAATTTATCACTTTTTGAGAGAGAATTTTCTCTTTTTGGGGGAGATCATTTTTAAAATTATGATGGTCGTGCTCCCTTTGCTTCTTCTTGTTGCACTTTTAACATTGTTTGAACGCAAAGTTATTGCGGCAATACAGCTCAGACGGGGTCCCAATGTCGTTGGGCCTTTTGGGCTTTTACAGCCTTTTGCGGATGGATTAAAGCTTTTGCATAAGGAAATTATTATTCCAAATCGCGCGCATAAATTTTTATTTTTATGCGCTCCTATTATTACATTTACTTTAGCTCTTTCTGTATGGGCTGTTATTCCGTTTGGCTTTAAGCAAAGTATTTCTAATCTTAATGTCGGTGTTCTTTATGTTTTTGCTGTGTCTTCTTTAAGTGTCTATGGAATTATTATTGCAGGATGGGCGAGTTATTCAAGATATGCTTTTTTAGGTGCTTTAAGGTCAGCCGCTCAAATGATATCTTATGAGGTTTCTCTAGGCCTTGTGATTGTTACAGTTGTTCTGTGTGCAGACTCAATGAATCTCCAAGAAATTGTTTTAGCACAACAAACTTTTTGGTTTGTTTTGCCTCTTTTTCCAATGTTTATCATTTTTATGATTTCAGCTTTTGCAGAAACAAATAGAGCTCCTTTTGATCTTCCAGAGGCTGAGACAGAACTTGTTTCTGGGTATAATGTGGAATATTCATCGATGCCTTTTGCGCTCTTTTTTTTAGGAGAATACGCAAATATGATTTTAATGAGCGTATTGGGAACAATTTTTTTCCTAGGAGGATGGTTGCCTCCTTTTGACTGTCTTCCTTTTACATGGATTCCTAATATAGGATGGTTTGGAATAAAAGCTCTTTTTCTTCTGTTTGTTTTTGTTTGGATTCGAGCCACGTTTCCAAGATATCGTTATGATCAACTTATGCGGCTGGGGTGGAAATTCTTTCTTCCTTTTTCTTTTATTTGGGTTGTTCTTACGGCAGCTGTCCTTGTCTTTTTTAAAGAAAGCTTTCTTCTATGAACTCTAAATACTTAAAATTTTTTCTCTCAACTTTTGGCTTCAAAGATCTTTTAAAGGGTCTTGGTGTTACGCTGCGGTATATGTTTAAGCCAAAGGTTACGATCGATTATCCTTTTGAAAAAGGACACTTAAGTCCAAGATTTCGGGGGGAACATGCTTTAAGGCGTTATCCCAATGGGGAAGAACGTTGTATTGCTTGTAAACTATGCGAAGCTGTTTGCCCGGCACAAGCAATTGTCATTGAATCAGAAGAGCGGGAAGATGGTTCAAGGCGCGCTTCAATTTATAATATTGATATGACCAAATGTATTTATTGTGGTCTTTGTGAGGAAGCTTGTCCTGTTGATGCTATTGTGGAGGGACCAAATTTTGAATTTGCAACCTTTTCTCATGAAAGTCTTATTTATGACAAACAAAAATTATTGGAAAATGGAGATATTTGGGAAGACGTTATTGCACAGAATCTTAAAGAAAGAAACCAGGGGTGCTGAGAAAAAAGGAGTGTGTTGGGTGAGAAAAGAGAAGAAGGAAATTCGAACTTTGGAAGGATCAAATTTTTGTCTATAACGTGTCGAAAGAGGTGTGGTACAATTTGTTCTTCTTTTAAGGATTAAATAATGACAGAACTCCAAAATAAAACTTACACAATAAATATTGGGACAGATAGTTTTAAAGAAATGGCAACAAGAAATAACTTGTTTGTGGATAAAACGTCTTTTATTTCTAAACTTCTTGGAAGCGGATATCATGTCACTCTTATCACGCGTCCACGTCGATGGGGAAAGACTTTGAACATGACGATGCTACAGTATTTTTTTGGAATTCCCGTTAAAAATACAGGAGAAATTGATGAAGAAGAGAGCGTTAAAAGACAAAACGTTTTCTCAAAGTTGAAGATTGGAGAATGTTCCGAGATTTTAGAAAATTATCTTGGGAAATTTCCAGTAATTTTTGTCTCCTTTAAAGAAATTAAGGGAGAAAGCCTTGAAATAATTGAAATGAAAATCAAAGAACTTATTTATGATCTTTTTGAAACTCATAAATATCTTCTTCTAAGTGATAAGCTTTCAGAGTCACAAAAAATTCTCTTTAAAAAATTTATAACAAAGTCATTTGATTTGGCTGAATTAGAAAAAAGTCTTTTTTATTTGAGTAAGATGCTTTCTACGCATTTTGATCAAAAAGTTTTTATTTTGATCGATGAGTATGACACACCGTTGAATGATTGGTATGCTCTTCAATTGGCTCAAGAAACAGTTTCTGAAAGTGAAGATATCTATTTTAAGAAAATTTTAAATCTCTTTGGAGGAATTTTCAGCAGCGCTCTCAAAGGAAATGACTTTCTTGAAAAGGGTGTTGTGACAGGAATATTGAGAGGTGCAAAAGCCAGCCTTTTTTCTGGTCTTAATAATCTTGGAGAAGACTCAATTTTAGATGAGGAGTATGCAGAATATTTTGGATTTACAGAAAAAGAAGTCAATACTCTTCTCAATAAATCTGGGCTCGATAAAAACTCTAAAACAGCTGAAGATCTTAAATTTTGGTATAATGGATATAATATTGGAGGTGTGACAATTTATAACCCTTGGTCCATTATGAATTGTTTGAATAGAAAAGGAATGTTGAAAGCTTACTGGGTGGGAACAGCAAATACTGCTCTTATCGAACGAGCTCTTATTCTTGATAAGTTTCAAGAAGAGATGCAGATCCTCATTCAAGGAGGGAGTGTTGAGATGCTTGCAGACCCTAAAATGGTTTTTGTAGATATCAAATCTTCTCCCAATGCACTTTATAATCTTTTGCTCTTTTCAGGATATTTAACGGCAAATTCCATTCAAAACGAAAAAGCAGGGATGTACAGATGTAATGTTCGTATCCCGAATAGAGAAGT
This sequence comes from Pseudomonadota bacterium, assembly GCA_018242545.1. Taxonomy (NCBI): domain Bacteria; kingdom Pseudomonadati; phylum Pseudomonadota; species Pseudomonadota bacterium. The sequence goes on along the minus strand of JAFEBT010000014.1, from coordinate 13,627 downwards.
CCAAGAGGTTTTTGAAATTTCTTCAATGAGTTGGATTTCTCAAAAGCTTAAAATTGAAATGAATGAATATAATGCATTTTTAGATTATCTCCTTAAGGGAGATATAGATGTATTTACTCAAAAGCTTAAAGATTATCTTGAGTCATCAGCAAGTTTTTTTTCGACAGGCTCCAAGAATGCAGAGCTTTTTTATAATGGTTTTATATTAGGGCTCGTCTCTGCTGTTTCTTCCAATTACTATATTGAAACTGAGAGAGAGTCGGGATTGGGACGCATTGATCTTCTCTTCATTCCAATGCCGGGAGCAAGATATCAGAATGCTTTAATTCTAGAGTTTAAATTTGGAAAACCTCAAATAGATTTATCTTCTCTTGCTCAAAAAGCGTTAAAGCAAATAGAAGAGAAGAATTATGGAGCGAAGCTTAAAGCTTATAAGAATATTGTCTCTACTTTTAAAGTTGGAGTCGCTTTTCGTGGAAAAGATGTTGCAGTGGCTTTTCAATAAAGTCCAAGACTCCAAAGTCACCTCCTAAAAATCATCCTTTTTTATAGACTTTTAAAAAGAGTTTGAAATCTGGTTTAAATCCGGTATCTATATCTATATGCTCTAGCTGGAACAATGCAGAAGGGTGAAAATAGGATAAGGAGAGAGTAATGATCATTTTTGCTGGGATGTTCTATTTTTTTGCAGGCGCAATGATTGTATCGGCTTTGCTGACCCTTTTCTCACGTGTTCCTGTTCATTCAGCATTGTGGCTTATTTTTATGTTTTTAAATGGGGCGGGTCTTTTTGTGTTGTTAGGCTCAGAGCTCTTGGCGATGATTTTTGTGATTGTCTATGTGGGCGCCGTTGCAGTGTTGTTTCTCTTTGTTGTTATGATGCTCAAGCCGCGCCTTGATCCTTTAAAAAAGAAAGTGAAATGGTATAAAAGAATTCCTCTCCTTATAGGAATTTTCTTTGGAAGTGAAATATTATTTGTTCTGAGTGGTTGGCAATTTATATCGCCTTCCTTAAAAGCATCCTATGTGCCATTTTCTTCAGAAGTTTCAAATACAGAAGCTATTGGAAATGTTCTTTATACCCAGTATAGTGTTCTTTTTCAAATTGCGGGGTTTATTTTGTTATGTGCGATGATTGGAGCTATTGTCTTAACAAAAAGAACTCCTAAAGAAAGATATCATCAAAAAGTCTCGGATCAAGTTTTAGAAGAAAAGAAAAATCGGATCAAGCTCTGCCAAGTCGATATTGGAAAAGGAGTGTAATATGATCATTTTAAATTTATTTTTTAATTGGAGAAAAAAGACAACATGACCCAGTTTTTAACGATAGGGCTTTCGCATTATTTATGTGTTGGAGGCATTTTATTTATCATCGGAATTATGGGAATATGTTTAAATCGGACAAATGTTATCTTAATGCTTATGGCCGTTGAAATTATTTTATTAGCAGTAAGCCTTAATTTTATTGCATTTTCTGCTTTTTTGTTTAATTTAATGGGACAGGTTTTTGTTTTTTTTATTCTAACCGTTGGTGCAGCTGAGACTGCTATTGGGCTTGCTGTTTTAGTTGTTTTCTTTCGTAATCAAGGAACGGTATCTGTCCAAGATATGGAAAAGTTAAAGGGTTGAAAACTTTATGATGTTTTATGCTGTCATGGCAACTTTTTTTCCCTTATTAGGAGGCCTGATTGCAGGTCTATTTGGATGTATTTGGCCTCTTTTATCTCCGCGCTTGTGTCAAATTATAACGACGGGGTTTATTTTTTTATCAGCTGTTTTTTCGATTGTATTGTTTGAAAAAGTTGGGCTTGACCACGAGGTGATTCAGGTTCCTCTTTTTTCTTGGCTTGAAATCGGAAATTTAAAAATTTTTTTTTCTCTTTATATCGATACGCTTGCTGTTGTTATGATGAGTATCGTTACACTTATCTCAGCTTTAGTTCATCTTTATTCTATTGGATACATGGCACGTGATCCTCATATTTCAAGATTTATGGCTTTTTTAAGTTTATTTACATTTTTTATGCTCTTTCTTGTTGTCTCTTCTAATTTAGTTCAGCTCTTTTTGGGATGGGAAGGCGTTGGCTTTTTTTCTTATCTTTTGATTGGTTTTTGGTATGCAAAACCAGAAGCAAACCGAGCAGCTCAAAAAGCATTCCTTATGAATCGTGTCGCAGATTTAGCTTTTATTATGGCTCTTGCATTAATTTATGCTCTCATCGGATCTTTTGAAATTTCAGTTATTTTAGACAATTGTTCTCTTCTTAAATCAACCTTTGTTTCAAGTTTCGGAGGAACGATTTCTTTTCTTGAAATTGTGTGTTTTTTAATCTCTATTGCTGCAATGGGGAAATCCGCTCAAATAGGGTTTCATACTTGGCTTGCTGATGCCATGGAAGGTCCCACACCTGTTTCTGCACTTATTCATGCAGCGACGATGGTAACAGCAGGTGTTTTTTTAATTCTAAGATGCTCTCACCTTTTTGAGAGTGCTCCCTTCGCTTGTTCAATGTTGGTTGTGATTGGGAGTTTGACAGCGCTCTTTGGAAGTATGGTTGCAATGACACAAAATGATATTAAACGTGTTATTGCTTATTCAACTTGCTCTCAAGTGGGATATATGTTTTTCTCTGCAGGCTTGTTAGGATATGCAGCTTCTATATTTCATTTATGTACCCATGCTTTTTTTAAGGCGCTTCTCTTTTTAGGAGCAGGTTCCGTGATTCATGCATTTTCAAATGAACAAGATCTTTGGAAGATGGGAGGAGCGGCAAGATTTATCCCAGTTACCTATGTATTAATGTGGATCGGCTCTTTGGCCCTTATGGGGATTCCATTTTTTTCGGGTTATTATTCTAAAGAGACAATTCTTGAAATTGCGTGGGGAAGCTCAAATTTAATAGGAACCCTTGCTTTTTGGTTAGGGCTTCTTTCTGTCCTATTTACAGCTTTTTACTCATGCAGGCTCTTGTTTCTTGTTTTTCATGGAAAAGTACGGGCAGATGAACGGGTAATGGCCCATCTTCATGAATCTCCTCCCATTATGATTATTCCTCTTTTAATTTTAAGTATAGGAGCAATTTTAGGGGGGTATATTGGGTATGGGCTTTTCATTGAGAATAAACATCTTTTTTGGGGAAATTCTTTTAATACTCATTTTGAAGAAGTTATGTTGGCATCCTTAAAATTTCTAAATAAAAAAAATGCCCTTATTGTGCACAACTTCCCGCAAATAATGGCAATTATGGGTTTCTTTTTAGCATTTATTTTTTATATTCGGAAAACCACTTTGCCCGGTCATCTTAAAAACCAATTCCCTGAGCTTTATGGTTTCGTCTATAATAAGTGGTTTTTTGATGAGCTTTATAATGTTCTTTTTGTAAAACCAGCTTGGGCCTGTGGAAATTTTTTTTGGAAGCAAGGAGACCGGCAGGGAATTGATTATGGGCTTAATGGTATTTCAAGGGGTATTTGTTGGCTTTCAGAAAAAGTGCGGCATTATCAAACTGGATTTATCCCAAATTACGTGTCCATTATGATGATTGGTTTGATGGTGGCTTCAACGTGGGGGCTCTTACAATTTTTTGAAATTTCTTTTGAAGGAATTTTTGAAAATCTAAGGGCATTTTTACAAGAAGTTCATGTTTTGGATAAAAAGAATGATGTTGGGATGCTTTTTACTCAAAAAAATGAAATCACAAACAGGTTTGAATGAGTTTCCAATGACGATTTTTGATGGACTTCCCCTTCTTTCTCTTCTTGTTTTTTTACCCTTTTTAGGGGCAGTTTTTATTCTTTTAATTCCTCAAACATTAGGGAAGACAGAGAAAAATTTAAAAAATACAGCTCTTTTTATTGCAGGATGTACCTTCATAATTTCTCTTTTTATTTGGTGGAAATTTGATGTGGATTCTGCTTCTTATCAATTTGTTGAAAATAAAGAATGGCTTTCAGGCCTTAATATACGGTATCTTTTAGGAATTGATGGACTTTCCTTGTTTTTTATTTTGTTAACAACCTCCTTAATTCCTCTCTGTATTTTAGGGAGCTGGAATGGAATAAAGCATCAGCCAAAAGAATTTTTAATTTTTTTTCTTATATTAGAAACATTTATTTTAGGGGCATTTTCTGTTTTAGATTTGCTTCTTTTCTATGTTTTTTTTGAAGGGACTCTTATTCCAATATTTTTAATAATAGGAATTTGGGGTGGGGAAAGGCGTATTTATGCTGCATTCAAATTTTTCTTTTACACCCTAACGGGATCAATTTTTATGCTCATTGCCATTCTTTTTCTCTTCTTTAAAGCAGGCACAACGAGCATTCCGGATCTAGCTCTTTATCCATTTGAGAAAAATATTCAAATTTGGTTGTGGATCGCTTTTTTTGCTTCTTTTGCCATTAAACTTCCAATGTTTCCTTTTCATACTTGGCTGCCAGAAGCGCATGTAGAAGCTCCTACCGCAGGGTCTATGATTCTTGCGGGTATTTTATTAAAAATGGGAGGATACGGGTTTTTAAGAATTTCTCTTCCTTTTTTTCCGGAAGCATCGCTTTTTTTTGCGCCTTATGTGTGGACATTAAGTGTGATTAGCATCATTTATGCGTCTTTGGTTGCAATGGTTCAACGTGATATAAAAAAGCTTATTGCATATTCGTCTATTGCTCATATGGGGTTTGTGACTTTAGGGATTTTTACCTTTCAAAAAGAGGGGTTAGAGGGGGGAATTATCCAAATGCTAAGCCACGGGCTTCTTTCGTCGGGTCTTTTTTTATGTATAGGAATTCTCTATGAGCGTGTTCATTCAAGAGACATTGAAGCGTATGGCGGTATTGTCTCCTTTATGCCGCTTTTTAGTGTCTTTTTTATGGCCCTTACGATGGGGTCTGTTGGTTTGCCAGGAACATCAGGATTTGTTGGTGAATTTCTTGTTATTTTGGGTGCTTTTCAATCATCGCCTCTTATGACTGTTAGCGCAGGGCTTGGAATTATTTTATCGGCCTCTTATATGCTTGGGCTCTATAAACGAATTATATTTGGGCCAGTTGAAAAAGTAAGGTTTCTAAAGCTTAAAGATGTATCAAAACGAGAGGGGAGCCTTCTCTTCTTTTTTGTTGGATGTATGCTTTGGATTGGGCTTTACCCAAATAGTTTTGTTTCTATTATAAACCAGCCAATTTCTAAATTGCTTGCTTATTATGGGCGGCAGGAAGAAGAGCTGATTCCAGCTTTTAAGATAGATCAGTCAAAATTTTCGACTGAATGCGCCCTTTGAAAAATGGAAATTTAAATGCTCGGACAATTTTTTGAATACTTTTTTAAAATGAGATCATCCAAAAAAAATCGATGGGGACTTTAATGGGAAATGTTTTAACAGATATCGTGTGTTTTATTCCTGAAGTGGCCCTTGGAACTTTGATTCTAATTTTTTTGACAGGAGCTGTTTTTCTTAAAAAAGAGATCCAAGAAGGTGTTTTACTTGGAAAACTAATGTTTGGAATATTTGCAGGTATTGGAGGGTTGGTCATCTTACAAAGCTTACATCCTCTTTATATTTTTAATGATTTATTTGTTTCAAATACATACACGACTTGTATAAAATTTCTTGTTTTAAGTATAACAATATGTGTGTATGCATTCTCTTTCTCTTCTTTAAAAATAGAAAAAATATTAGGAATAGAGCTTTATATTTTTGTTCTCATGGCTTTGCTCGGAATGTTTGTGATGATTGGAGCCTATGATTTTATGTCGTTTTATTTAGGGATGGAGCTTCAAAATAGTGCGCTTTATATCCTGATAGCTTTTAAAAAAGAATCTTTAAAGAACAATGAAGCTGCCGTAAAATATTTTATTTTAGGAGTCGTTGCTTCCGGAATATTCCTTTTTGGAGCGTCACTCCTTTATGGAGCCGTTGGAAGTTTGAACTTTCAAAACATATGCAATATTTTTGTCTCTTCTCATGTTTCTTATGTACGATGGGGAGGGTGCATAGGACTCTTATTTATCATTGCCTCCTTTTTATTTAAACTTGCACTTGTTCCTTTTCATATGTGGGCTCCCGATGTTTATGAAGGGATTCCTCTTCCAATTGTTGGATTTTTAGCTCTTATTCCCAAGATGGTGATTCTTTCTATAATTTTGCATCTATGGATTTTATTGTTTCCTATAAAAACAATTCCAATGGAATTAGATGCTCTTAAAATTTTTCCTCCTCTTCTGAAGGTGGCTTCCTTGTTGTCAATTCTTGTTGGAACATTTGGGGCGTTTGGGCAATTAAATATAAAAAGATTTATAGCTTATAGTGGCATTTCACATATGGGATTTATTGTTCTTGGAATTGTTCTTGGAAATTATAATGGGATGTATGCTGCAATTATTTATTTATTGTCTTATCTTATTATGGGAGTAGGTTTTTTCTCATGTTTGTGTGCATTGAGATACCCTCAGGGGTTTTCGCGTCTTGGAATTATTAAAGATCTTTCTGATTTGAAAGGACTTTCAAAAACCCATCCCAGCATGTCTTTTATGATTGCTCTTTTGATGATTTCTTTTGCAGGTCTCCCCCCCTTTATTGGATTTTTTTCTAAATTATATCTTCTTTTAAGCTTTATTGAGTCGGGCTTTATTGGTGTTGCTATTTTTGTCGGCTTATTGAGCATTATTGCAGCGGTATATTATTTAAGGATTATAAAATATCTTTATTTTGATGAAACAGAAGTTTTTTTAGACGTTGTGTGTCCTTTTTCTTTTTTTGTTCCTGTCTTGATTTCTTTAGCAGGAACAGTTTTCTTTTTTCTCTACTCAAAACCTCTTTTTTGGTGTGTGTCTTTTGTTATGAAGGCCCTCTTGGAAAATTAAGATATGTATAGAAAGAGATCTATTTTTTTGAAGTGTAATTAAAGAAAGTTAATCCATTTATTTTAAAAAGGATGATTAAAATGCTTTTAGCAATTGATGCTGGAAATACAAATACAACATTTGCTGTTTTGAGTGAGTCTGGTAAGGTAGAACATAAGTGGCGTCTTCATAATAATGTACTCAGAACAGAAGATGAATATGCATCGCACCTGCTTCCTTTAATAACGGCTGCAGCTTTAAAAAGCTCGGATTTTAAAGGGTTTCTTTTATGTTCTGTTGTTCCAAGTGTAAATCAAGTTTTAAAAAACTTTGTAACACAATATTTTAAACAAACGTTGCATGTTGTTGGAGAGAATGGTGTTAGTTTGCCCGTCACATCTTTGGTTGATCGACCAGAAGCTGTGGGAGATGACCGTTTGGTTAATTTTGTGGGTGCGAATGGAAGATTTAAAGAGATACTTTTGGTTGTTGATTTTGGGACAGCAACAACCTTTGATTTTATAGATGAGAAGGGAAATCATTTGGGAGGATGTATTGCGCCGGGGGCATCTCTCACGGCGCAAGCCCTTTCAGAAGCAGGTGCTCTCTTACCGAGACTGCCTCTCACGAAGCCTGAACAGGTTATTGGAACATGGACAATTCCTCAAATACAATCAGGGGTATTTTGGGGATATGTAAGCCTCTTTGAAGGACTTATTCAAAGGCTTCTTCATGAATTTATGGAAACGCACGGATTAACAAGGCGGCCTCGCGTCATTGCAACGGGTGGATTGAGTTCTCTTTTCAAAGATGTGACCCATGTCTTTGATGGTTTTTTTCCTGATTTAATTTTAGAGGGATTATGGTATGTGTTCAAAGAGATGTCTCATAAAAAGGAATTAAAATGATCCAACAAAAAAAGCTTCAAAATCAAGCATTTCCAAAAGAAGTTTATTTTTTACCACTTGGAGGTGCTGGAGAAATCGGTATGAATCTCAATCTTTATGGGTATCAAGAAAAGTGGCTCATGGTTGATTTTGGTGTAACGTTTTCTCAAGATTTGGGCATTGAGGTTATCTTACCAGACCCCCAATTTATTGTGGAACGACAAAAAAATTTACTTGGAATTCTTCTGACACATGGTCATGAAGATCATATTGGGGCTCTTCCTTATTTATGGAAATATATAAAGGTACCTTTGTATGCAACTCCTTTTACAGCGGCTCTTATTCGTAAAAAACTTCAGGAAGTTGGCCTTGAGAAAGAAGCAAAAATTATTGAGATTCCCCTTTGTGGAACGACTCAAATCGGTCCTTTTAAAATTCAATTGATTACTTTAACGCATTCTATTCCAGAACCAAATGCCATTGTCATTGAAACCCCTGTGGGACGAATTTTGCATACGGGCGATTGGAAAATAGATCCTTCTCCTCTTGTGGGAGATATTTCTGATGAAAAAGCGCTTTGTCGACTCGGAGATGAGGGCGTCCTTGCAATGGTATGTGATTCGACGAATGTGTTTGAACGTGGCGTCTCAGGCTCTGAAGAAGATGTGCGTAAAGGTCTTTTGAGTGTTATGAAGGATCAGTCAGGTGCGATCGTTGTTTCTTGTTTCTCCTCAAATGTTGCCCGTCTTGAGACTGTTTTAACGGTTGCTAAAAGTCTTGGACGTAAGGTTTGTCTTTTGGGAAGATCAATGTTTCGGTTTATTGAGGTCGCTCAAGAATGTGGGTACTTAAAGGGATTTCCTGAACTTGTTTCTGAAAATGCTTTTAAAAAGAAAAATAAGATTGATAAAGGCAAGAAAGAAGATTCTTTTTTCTTGACTCCAAAAGAAGCTTCTCTGTTTCCACGTGATCAAGTCGTTGTTCTTTCGACAGGAAGTCAAGGAGAAGCGCGTGCAGCCCTTTCTAAGCTTGCTTGGAATCAGCATCCGGATTTTAGTCTTGAAGAAGGAGATACTGTTATTTTTTCATCTCGAATTATTCCGGGGAATGAAAAAATTATTGGTGCACTTCAGAATGCTCTTGTAATGAGGGGGTGTGAGGTTATTGTAAAACATCCAACAGGCGATCATCCTATTCATGTTTCGGGACACCCTGCTCAAGAAGAGCTCAAGGAGATGTATCGATGGGTGCGTCCTAAATTTGCAATTCCTGTTCATGGAGAAGCGCGACACCTCAAAGAACATAAACAACTGGCCGAAGAATGTGGCGTACAAGAAGTTGTGACACCTTCAAATGGATCCCTTATCCGCCTCACATCTGATTCGATTCAGATTGTTGATCATGTTCCCTCAGGAAGGCTTGGTCTTGATGGGACTTCATTTGTGTCAATGGGAAGCAACCTTTTAAAAGAGCGTCGTAAAATGGCGTCTCAAGGCACAGCTGTTGTGACCCTTGTTTTAGATCGTTATAATGAACTTTTAGAAGATCCAAAATGGAGTCTTTTTGGTCTTGTTGATGGCGAAGAAACCCCTGAACGTGCCAAGCGCCTTGATAAAGAAATTGAGCGCTTAATCTCCCGAACATTTAAGGGGCTTGCGGATGCGATGCGTGATGATGATCAATCGATTATTGAAGTTACTCGAACAGCCTTAAGACAAGCAACACAATCCGTTATTGGAAAAAAGCCCCTTACGGATGTGCATGTTGTGAGGGTTTTGTAAAATTGAGAACGCATTCCTAAAATAATTTCGTGTTGGGCGACATAAAGAGTGTAATTTTAACTTTTAGAATTAAAGTGAGAAAAAAATGGCTAAAATGTATTTTTATTATTCTGCGATGAATGCTGGAAAAACAACGACGCTTTTACAGTCAAGCTATAACTATAATGAACGGGGTATGGAGACAATTTTATTTTCTCCAAGTCTCGATGATCGATATGAAGTTGGATTTATCACTTCACGTATTGGCCTTAATTCAAAGGCTCTGCCTTTTGAGAGAGATTTTAATTTTTTTGAATATATTCAAAAAAGAATTCATGAAAAAGGGCCTTCTCAAAAAATAAGTTGCATTTTAGTGGATGAAGCTCATTTTTTAACTAAAAAACAGGTGCTTGAACTTGGAGAGGTCGTTGATATCTTTGATATCCCTGTTTTAACGTATGGGCTGAGGTCTGATTTTCAAGGCGAGCCCTTTGAAGGAAGTAAATATCTTTTGACCCTGGCAGAAAATCTCATTGAAATTAAAACAGTGTGTCAGTGTGGACGCAAAGCAACGATGAACCTTCGGATGGATAAAAATGGGAAAGCTGTTCGTCAAGGTGAGCAAATTGAAATTGGAGGCAATGATCGTTATATTGCGCTTTGCCGGAAGCATTTCAAAACTGGAGAAACGGGGCACGAAGCGTAAAAAATCAGGTTTTCCAGAGTTTTTGTCCTGTTTTTGTTTAAAGAAAAAGTGATTTTAGTGGGTTTTCTTTAGAAAATTTGAAATTTTCAAGAATAAAGTTGTTAAACAAGATGACTCAAAACAAGAAACTTTTTTACGCTTTAAGGTTTTCTCGAGATTTTAATATGGCTGCAAAGCAGAGAACAATCACAAAAAGAGCGGCTGTTAGGGAGGCAATTGGACGCATGGAGCCATCAAAGATTGTTGAACTAAAAGCAATCACAAGGCCAATAACCAAATGTCGAAGAGCTGTTGTTAGACCTGAAGAAATACCTCTTAAATTGGGAAAAACATTAACGGCTTCTACGCCATAAATAACAGAAGCCAGTGTTGCACCCATTGTAAAGAGAGACATAGCCCCACAAATTAAAATGGGAAGAGGATTATAAAAAGAGACAATACAAAGAAAAATTGTTCCCATAAAAGAGAAAGTAAGACCTACATACTTGGTTGTTTTTGTTCCAAATTTTCCAATCATCCAAGCGCCTAAAGTTGAAACAAGTGCGAAAGTTCCCATAATGCTTGCTTGGTAAAAACCATAAGATTTTTGAGAGACATTCAAGTGCTCAATGAAAATGAGCGAAAGATTCGCAATAAAAACCATAAATCCTGCAAACAGAAAATAGCAAATGAGGCTTCCCAACATAAATGGCGTGCTTGTTAACATCCGTCCAAAGTCTTTAAAGATCGTTTTGGGAGAAAAAGGAAGCCAAGAAGAGCGGTCTAAAGTCTCATCAAGGAAGAAAAAACTTCCGATAAAAGCAATGCTTGAAAGAACTGCAATGATAAAAAAGTTGGCTTGCCAACTAAAATAGAGAATCAAAATGGATCCTAAAATAGGAGCTCCTGCCATCGCGCCAGCAATAAAGAGATTTAAAGCAGAACAAAGTTGAGAGACTTTCTGCGCTTCATATTTATCAAGGAGCATGGCAAAAGAGGTGACCATAGGCGCTGCAGCACCCATGCCTTGAATAAACCGACAACTTAAAAATAGGTCAAAATTCGTTAAAAAAACACAGCCCCAACTTGAAACTGTAAAAAGAGCAAGCCCACTCTTTAGGACACGATATCTTCCAAATGAGTCGGAGAGAGGCCCAAATAAAAGGCTCCCAAGTAAAATACCAAAAAAGTTGTAACTTAAGACAGCTTGAATTTGATGATCTGTAATTCCAAAAAAATCTTTCATAATGGGAAACGCTGGAACATACATATCTGTTTCCATACATACAGTTCCATACATCAATGTAAGCATGGCAAGTAAGATAAAATCTGATTGTTTTTTCATGTTTTTTCCTTAAAAAATTTTAAATATTTATAAAAGATTTTTAGACGTATGCCCAGTTAAATCTTTCTTTAAATTTCAAAAAAGAATTTTTTTAGAAAGGATGTTAAAATTCATAAAATTTATTAAATATGCTTTTTAAAATCTCACCACCCGGCAAATAAAAAAAATTGAAAAATGGCTTTAAATTTCAACCTCTAGAAATAAAAGAGATTTTATCAAGGAGGTTAAGAAGATCCTAGAGGGAGTTGGGATGTTGTATGAGCCTACCCTCATACATAGGTCCTACAATTTTGCCCATATCTGTTCTACAAACTACTGTGCCGCATGCGCAAAAGCATTTTTCGACGCTTAGGCCTGGCTCACAGTCAAGACAGCTTGAGCAAAATGCATTAAAATCTGCAGGTAATGCTGGACAAGAGTTTTGTGCTCCAGCTATATTTTGTGCTAAAGAAAAGTTAACGATTATCGCTAAGAGGGAGAGTGAAGAGAGATATTTATTTTTTAACATGGCCTTTTTTCTGAAATATTTGTTCTTCTTTTATGATTTAAGTAAATTATATCATGAAATAATCTTGTTGTATAAATAAAATAAAAAACATGTCGATAATACTCCATCACCCGACAAGATAAAAAATAATTAAAAAAAGAGAAAAATCCTCCCTGTGAAAGAAAAACAAGGAAAGAAATGAAAATATTAAAGATAAAGGAGCGCATTGCCGGTGTAAGAGAAGACAATTAAAGGGACCGAGAAACTGAATGGCATAAACACATATTGAAGGAGTTGCAAATTTAACAGCAACAGTTTTAGCCTGCCGAAATGTTAATAGCAATGATTGGATACCAATTTTACAAAGAGAAACAGGAGATGAAAACTCCAAAGGGAGTTATAGTAGGAGGGCCCTTTCAAATCCCTTGGTTAAACCTTTGAATGTTATGAAAGGATTTATTGAAGTTTCTGACATTCTTACAGTACATGGGCAGACTCTTGTCCCCATCCCTAAATTAGGGTCTTTTATATATTTTGTCAGGAGATAAGATTTATAATAAAAATTTATTAATCCCTTGGTAAAAATAGAAAAAAGTCTCTAGAATTTTTTTGAAAATTGTTTCTATAGTTAAAATGCGAATGAAAAATAAATTTTAGAGGAGGAATGGTGTCTTACTCATCTTTGGATCTTTACACAATTTTATGTTATGGATTTTTATTTTTATCCGTTCTTCTTATATGGGCGCCTTTCAAAAAAGTCTTAAGGTGGGAGACAGCATTTTTAGGAGCTCTTTTTTTTGGTGTGTTAAGTCGTCATGTGGATTGGATAGGCATAGGCGTCATTATGGGGCTTGCTGCATCCCTTTACATAACCTATCAAAAATCTCTTCCCTTATGGATCCGTTTTATAAGCGGAATGATCTTTTTTTTCTCAGGATGTGCCATTGGCTTTCATAAAATCCCGGGATTCTCAAACTTAAAAGTTCTCAATGAGGTATACATAAGCGCGGATGCTGTTCCTTTTAATATGTACTTAAATTTCGACAAAGTCAGTTTGGGTCTTATCATTCTTGGATTTACACCTTTTCTTGTCCAAAATCACGGATGGGGGCGTCTTTTTAAAAATACTTTTTTAAAGGCCTTTTTTGTTATTGTTGTGATCGCAGGTCTTTCTTATGGAATGGGATTTGTACGTTGGGATCCTAAGATTCCGGATTGTTTTTGGCTTTGGACCCTTACAAATCTCCTGTTTGTATGTGTCTCTGAGGAAGCTTTTTTTAGAGGATTTGTTCAAAAAAACCTTTTTATGTGTTTTGAAAATACACCTTTTCGATCCTTTGGAGCCCTTGTCATCGCAAGTCTTTTATTTGGACTTTTCCATTATTATGGAGGAGTGCAGTATATGATTTTATCAGCGATTGCGGGTTTAGGATATGGATGGATATATCAAACAACGGGGCGTATTGAAGCGAGTATTTTGACGCACTTTAGTCTCAATGTCATCCATTTTTTATGTTTTACATACCCAGCTTTAAAAACAGCCTTTTAAAATGTAAAAAAATCTTTCTTGCTGTTTAGGGCGTGTCATCAATTAAATTGACAAAGAAGGAGAGAGAAGAGATATTGAG
>JAFEBT010000013.1 GCA_018242545.1 Pseudomonadota bacterium | reverse complement strand
ATCGCTCCCATCGCGCCACTGATAGCCCCTGATTTTGGATCATCTGCTTTTAAAAGGGCGCCTGTAACACCTCCTAAAATGCCATGGGCAACTTTATGAAGCATCGGATCGATGACATCGGCTCGGTAAGCATGCCCAATTTGATTCGCCCCATAACTTCCAATGGCTCCTGCTCCAGTTGCCGCAATTCCTGACGTGAGGGCTTCAGAAGCATTGGCCCCTTGGATCGTAATAGAAAGAGCCGTTGAAACACTGGCACTTAAGGCGCTTGCTTGGAGATGCTCTCCAAAAGACTTATCTCCCGGCGTTAAATCAATCTTCAATTCATGCGCAAGTCCAGCTGTGATGCCTCCGGCTAGAGCGGTTGTGGCAAGAGAACGGGCAACTTCATGTGTCGCAAGTTCTTTAAGGGTTTCATCAGGCTTGAGTCCATTGGCGGCAAGTGAACAAGCAGCTTGAGAGCAAAGTCCAGCAAAAGCCGCATTCGCAGCTCCTGCTGCTATTGCACCGCTTGTGCCTATTCCCGTTATGCCGATACTTGCAGCAATTCCTGTTCCACCGGTGGCCATGTGAAGTCCAATGGTGGTTGCAAGTCCCACAAGGGCTGCGATATTTGGATTTATTTTGGAGCCAGCTACGCTTGTTTCTTGCCAAGTTCTTAAAATTCGGATGTTTTCTTCATAGTTTCCTTGGATTTTAGTTTTAAGGCGATCCCACTGAACATTTGTTAAGGTCATGGATCCATGGGGAGAGACGACAACATCCACATTCAAAATTGTCGGAATCTCAACCTCTTGGCCTCCTCGGGTTTCTGCTTTGAGTTTTCCAAGTGCACTCCTATGGGATGTTGTTGAGAAAAAAGCCATTTCTCTGACTGTCGGGCCTAAAGAGGCTCCTGTCACTGTATTGTCATAGAGCGTTGTCCCTGTGAGTCGTGTTCCTTCGATTCGGGCCTGCGCCGTATTGATATGGATTTGAGGAGCAGAAAGAGCTGCTTCTTCACGTACTGGCTCTTGTGTTCTTTGACGCTGAGTTCCTTTTGATCCAACACCTGAGCTGAGGGTTTCCGAGATCGTTTCTTGAACCCCAATAGCGCCTTCTGTCTCAAGACGGCCTCCTTCAAAAACAAGGCCTCTTCCTGCACTTTCCTTCAGGGCTTTCAGTTTGATGGTGTGTTCCGGATTCACCACATAGGTTGACGTGTTTTGAGACGTTGATTGGCTGGGATGAAAAGCATCACGACGGCTTTCTGTTCTGGACTTTTTTCCAAGTTTTGATTTGCCTTTTGTCGATGTGGTTGAATGGAGAACAAGGGGCTCAATTGTTAGATTCCCGTTTTCAACTTCTCGTCTGACATCAAGACCTTTTGTTCTTGTTCCGATTTCAGAATAATCTTCTTGAGCATGAATGTGCACAAGACCTTCCGAGGTTGTTTCTTGAATCGGGCCTGCAACTTCTTCCATTCGCCACGTATTCTTTCCAAGACGTGTTGTTATTGTATGTTTGGGTGTTTCTCGATGAATTCTTCGTCCTTTTAAAAGCGTTTCAGCTCTGGGATTTTCTCCAACGCCACTGTGAAGACGTGTTCCAATATGGCTTTGGTCTTCAATTGTTTCAATTGAAAGACGTTCATGGGCTCTCATATCACCAGAATCTTGATAAGGGTTAATGAAAGCAGGCGGAATGATTAAGGTTGCAGCCAATGATGTTTCATCTTTTAATGCTTTTACTTTTTCTTCTGCAAAAAGAATCATAGGGTGTGTTTCTTTTTCATATCCTTCTTTAAGAAGACATTTTCCTCCTTTTTGAGCTTCATAATCGCGTCCATTTTGAAAAAGCCAACTCCAAAGTTTTTGTCCTGTAAATCCTCCAATGTTGAGAGTGGCACAATGGGTGGCGATGGCTTGCTGTAAAATCAGCTCAAGAGGAATACCAAAAGGTCGCCTGAGCGTTTCTTTTCTCTCAAGCTGATAGAAAACGCGTTGAAAAACAAGCGCCCGTGAGGAAGAAGAGGGTACTTGGGGCTCAAGCATTTGTTTAAACTGTCCCGCGCCATATGTTTGTTCAGCAAATTCCGGAATATTAAGGAGAAGATGTGTATTATCTTGAGGCTGGCTTCGATGGGGTACAAGATTTTTTCCCATAAAAGAAGCGGATTTTACAGAAATCTTAAGAGCATCCATTGTTCCACTAAAATTCATATGATCTGTTTGAATATCAATTTCTTCCCCAACAACGATGTTCCCGCCACTGATTCTTCGAAAGCCCCACCCATGTGAATCTGCGTCCCACCCCATTGCTGGTAAGATATGGAGCCTTGATCTCACAGCATCTGTTCCAGCTTGTAGCATTCCGTTGATATAAACAGAGCCAGACACATAAAGATCATTTCCAACAACAGAAAGATCACTCCCTACAATTTTTAAGTCTTTTCCACAGGTTATACGAGCAGCTTCAGAACGATGCCCTGCGCTTCGCATGTTATGGCATCCTCCATAACTTCCATAAAAAACTTCAACAGGTCCCAAACGATGATATCGTAAATTTCCGTCAATGCTTAAAGAGCCTTTCGTCATCAAGTTTGAAGAGAGAATATCAAGTCCTCTTTCTGGGGATCTCAAATCCATCTCAAGACCGCTATAAAGGGTTCCATATTTTCCAATAAGTTTCCCTCCTCCTTCTACCTGAAGGGTTAGATTGCCGTCTGAACTGATATAGCTTCCGTTGCTTTTATGATGATTTAAATACCGGTATATGGTTCCAACATAACTATGCCATCCATGAAGAGGGACCTCATTTGGAATGATGATCTCCTCTCCCAATTGAAGATCTCCTTGGGATGAAAAAAGGGTTGTATCTCCTTTTGCATAGATCGTCCCATACCGGCAATCAATTCCATGGGCCTTAATCCTTAAGGTGTCTTCTAAGATTTCAAGGGCTCCCATATGAGCATTGCTCGGTCCCATGATAAACGGCCCCTCAGCCTCAATTTTAAGTTTTTTCAAGCGCAAAAGAGCTTTGACGCAGAAAGATTCTTTTAAAACAAATTCAAGATTTGCATCGAAGACAATGTCTTGATCAACGGTGAGATGATGTCCTTCAAGAACAATATGTTCCGCATAAAGACCTTTGAGATCCTCTTCTCGTAAAACAGAATACGTTTTTGGTTTTTGGACATGAAGTGTTTGGGCAATAAGAACGCCATGGAAAGAGGGGTGTGCATAGAAAAGTTTTTGTCTTGCCTCAATTTGTCCGAGATTCTCAAAAACTTCAGAAACAAGAGAAGGCGTTGTTCCTTCTTCTTGTGTTGATGTCAATTTCCAAAAAACGCCATTCAAGGAGACATGGCCTTCTTGCCCATTCAGAAAAGACTTAAAAGTATGTGTTCCTGAGAGAAATTTAAGAAATCCCTGGTTCTCAAGAAATTGAAATCCAACAATAGACTTTTCAAAAAAGCAGGTTTTAAAGTTTCTAAAAACCTTTAAGTTTTTGAAGCGCCCGCCCTTTATATGGAGAACACCATGATTGTCAAAAACAGGAGCAGGAACTTCTACATCTGCGTCTATCAGCCTTAAGCTTCCTGAATTCTCATAGACGGTTGAGACAGAAAAATGATGAGAAGCTTCTGCTTTTCCCGAGTTTGAAAAGACGTGCGTGCAAAGACCTTTTGTCCGCAATGTTTTAGACGTATGCATTTCTTTAACATCTGTTGGGCCAAAGAACATGTCTCCATTGTTGAAAACCGAAGCTTCTGGAAAACAGAAAGATCCTTCTGTCTTTAAAAGTCCTTTTGACACCACACGATGAATCTTGCCATCAGCCGACTCTTGAATCATGATGCTGCCGTCATTGGCAAGATCATCAAGTATTAACGAGGATTTTTCTCGAACCGTTAAAACGCCGGTGGAAGCATTATTGAGAACATCACCTGCCATTTCGAGGCTTTTAACATCGCACGTCCCAGTGTTGAAAAGCGTAAAAAGAGTCAATTCAAAAGCTGATAACAGTTTTTCATTGACAAGTCTTCTCAAAGAAAGGGGGCCCATCCACGCCTCTCCTCTGTTTACAAAAGAAGTCATGGGCAGGAGGGTCTTTCCTTTTACTTTCAGAAAAGACTCTGAAAAGCCTTCTTCAAGCGTTCCCATTAAATCTTCTCCAACTTGAAAAAAACCAGCGTTTTCAATTTTTTGAAGGTCGACATGGCAACTTCCTTGAATGTCAATAGAAGCCCCTTTTTTATTCTCAAAGGTACTTCCTTTTAGGAAAAAATCTCCTCCTGAAAGGGCTCCTCCATTCACAAAATGACCCTCGCTTTTAAAAATATCCGCAAAGATAAGTCCTTTATTGACTAAGGTTCTTGGAAAAATAAGGTCTAAATAAGATGTGCAAATGTCTCCTGAACAAAAGAGACTTAAATGTGGAGATCTTAAAGCAAGAGCCTCTCCTCGGATGTGTCCCTCAAAAATCGAATCTTCTGTGCCATTTTCAAAATGCTGAATCTCGATAGACGCAGGGTTCTCTTGCTCACCAGCATACAAGAAATTTCCATGGTTTAGAAAATTTCCATCTCCATAAAGTCTGTGGATATAAAAGCTTCCAGCATTTCTAAAAAGAGAAGAGAGGTTAAGAGAGAATGTTAAAGATCCTAAATATCCTCTATTTTCTCCATTTTTGAGGGTGATTAATCCTGAAGCTTTCATCATTCCCGTGTTATGAACAGCTTCTGCCTCCAATCTAAAATCCGAAGTGATTTTTCCATTGTTCAAAAAAGTTCTGCAAAACCCTTCTATTGTGTCTGTTTTTAAAAGGTCTTGGTTGATAAATATTCCTTGAAAAGCAGAAAAAAGAATTTTCTGAAGTCGTCTTTCTGCGGATGCTTGATATGAAATCTCACCACATCCTATAAATTCCCAAATTTTAAGAAATAATGAAGCTTCTGGTTTGATCATTGTCTGTGTTAAGCTTGTCAAAGACCAATGATCTGCTTTTACATATCCTGAAACGGTCAGAAATGTTGAGTCGGTCAATATATGCTCAAAAGTAAGGTGTGAGCTTTCCTTCATGGCAAGAGCAGGGGCTTTTAAAAGAGCCTTTGCCCCATTTATACGTCCTTTATTTAAAAAGGAAGAAAAGGATCGGACTTTTAAATCTGGTGCGTCTAGAATCCCGTCTTTTTCATTAATTCCTTCTTTATAACTAAGAATTTTTCCTTCTTTTGTTGCAGTCAGGGAACCTTTATTATAAAAAATCCCGAAAGAAAGAACTTCGACATCTTCCCCTTTGATATTGTGCGTATTGACGAAAGACTCCAAAGCTGTAAAGAAGACTCTTGTGCCATTCACACTTTTTAAATTGAGAATGCGATTTCCGTGAACCGCAATTTCTTTTCCTTTGAGTGTTCCTTGGTTTTCAAATCCAAAAACACGCTGCATAAGTGTTTTTCCGACAGCACCAAATGTTCCTGCGTTTATAAAGTTATTTTTGTAAAAATCTAAAACAAGATCTTGATCAGAGGAAAAAGTTCCTAAGTTGATAAAAGAGCCTCTTGGCATTGAAAAGGAAGCTGCCTTTAAAATGGAGCCAGGTAAAATTTGAATATGTCCTTTATCATCAGTTGTTAATACAATCGCTTCTTC
This sequence comes from Pseudomonadota bacterium, assembly GCA_018242545.1. Lineage (NCBI taxonomy): Bacteria > Pseudomonadati > Pseudomonadota > Pseudomonadota bacterium. Next base: position 25,871 of record JAFEBT010000013.1, on the reverse strand, counting down.
AAGATCTACCTTTTCTGAAAACGTAATATTTTTTCCTTCAATCCAAGCGCCTTTAAGACAGACATTTGAAAATGAAACATCGTCTTCAGAACTAAAAAAATAGGTTTTAGTGGGGTCTTTAAGTCCTGTTATTTTTAAAGAGCCTGACCCATTGTAAGAAAAAGCTTTAAGAGCTGGAAATCTTCCTATAAAAGCATTTTCTGCGGAAGTTAAGGTTTTTGGATCGATAACTTTTCTAAATGCATCTTGAAGCGTCGTTGTTTTCTCTTTGTGAGAGCCATAAAAAAGAGGAATGACGACTCTAAAGGCATCTTCACCTTCATAGGCATATCCTGGATCTTTTAAAGTAACATCAATATGAAGATTGCCTTCCAAAGAAGTTTTTTGGCGTGAGACATGTCGTGTCATCCGAATGGTATAATCTGCTTGATCTTCACGCATGCCCCAAAGTGGGTTCGTAATGAGATGACAATAAGCGATAAGAACCAAAAAATGAATAAGTTTCGAGAAATACTTTGCCATAAAATTTCTCCTAAATTTAAAAATCTTTATTTTTAAAGAAAAAAAGTCCTTATTACTTTATTTATATAAAATAAAATATGAGTGTTTACTTAAACGTTGATGAAATCTTCAAGGCAAAATGCTTTCAGATTTCTCTATGAACTTCATTTTTCCTAAAAAATACCTACAGATGATATGAAGTCTAAACAAGATTTTTTAAAAGTCAATACTTTTTTGAAAATTATCTTTTTTACTTTATGACCTAAATTCTGAAATCAGGAGCGTGTTTTGAGTTAATCTTATATCCAACGCCAATAATTGCATCGAGATTATATCATTTTTTGGCGTCGTTCTTCTCGTTTTCGGCAGGTGTTTCCAAAATGGAAATAACTGATTTTTCTGCCAATTTTTCGGACTCAGAGGTATTTTTGAAATGTTTGTTGATGGCTGGAATTTGCATCGCAAATCGCACAATTATCTTCTTCTGTGGCAGCCCAATGTTATGATCTTCATATAAAACATCAATCTTAATTTTGTCGTCCTTTGGTGTCTTTGACATCTTCTCGTCTTTGAGGGGAGAGAGGATTATCTCAAAGACTAAAATAAGGACCTTTAGGACCTTAAAGCCTGTTTTAAAAGATCATTCACCATTTCAGGCTTTGCTTTTCCTTGCATGTGTTTCATGACTTGTCCCACAAAAAAACCAAAGAGTTTATCTTTTCCATTTTTATACTCCTGAACCATGGACATATTTTCGGCTAAGACACGTTTAATAACTTCTTCAATAGCTGCAGAGTCTGTAATTTGGAGAAGGCCTTTTTCTTCCACAATGGAAGAGGGAGATTTTTGAGTTTCCCAAAGCGTTATAAAGACATCCTTTGCAATTTTTCCAGAAATCGTATCGTCATTGATAAGATTGACAAGCTCAGCCAAATGTGCAGAGGTAACAGGAGACTCTGCAATCGTCTTATTCTCTCGATTTAAAGCTGCAAAAAAATCACCCATCATCCAGGTGGCGAGAAGCTTAGATCCTGTTTGTTTGTTTTTAAGAAAGGAAATCCCATCTTCATAAAAATGAGCCAGAGCTTCTTCTGCAACAAGAACGTCTGCTTCATAAGACGTTAAAGCATAGGTGTCAATGAAGCGCTTTTTTTTCGCATCTGGAAGTTCTGGAAGCGTTTTTTGAAGAGATTCTATCCAATTCTTATCAAGAACAAGAGGAAGAAGATCTGGATCTGGAAAATAACGATAATCATGTGCATCTTCTTTTCCACGCATGGATCGTGTTTCTCCTTTTGTGGGATCGTAAAGGCGCGTTTCTTGAGCAATAGATCCACCTTCTTCAAGGATTTCGATCTGACGGTGGGCTTCATAGTCAATGGCTTGTTGAATAAATCGAAAAGAGTTTACATTTTTAATCTCAGCACGTGTCCCAAATTCAGCACCTGGTTTTCTGACAGAAACATTAATGTCAGCACGCATGCTTCCTTCATCCATATTGCCGTCACAGGTTTTCAAATATTGAAGAATCATGCGTAATTTTTTAAGATAACAAATTGTTTCTTCCGCACTTCGAAGATCAGGTTCTGAAACAATTTCCATCAATGCAACCCCACATCGATTTAAATCGATATATGACTTTTTAGGATGTTGATCATGGAAGCTTTTGCCAGCATCTTGCTCAAGATGAAGACGTGTAATATGAATACGTTTTTGACGACCATCTTCAAGATCAATATCGAGATAGCCTTTTCCCACAATGGGGTGATAAAGCTGAGAAATTTGATAACCTGAAGGAAGGTCAGCATAAAAATAGTTCTTGCGATCAAATTGAGAGATAAGATTTATGGTTGCATTAATCCCAAGCCCTGTTTTGACAGCTTGTTCAACACAATATTGGTTTAAAACGGGAAGCATGCCTGGAAAGGCTGCATCAACGAGGGAGACTTGTGTATTGGGTTCTCCTGCAAAAGCTGTTGATGCTCCAGAAAAAAGTTTTGACTGAGAGGTGACTTGGGCATGAACTTCAAGGCCAATGACAATTTCCCAAAGTCCTGTGCGACCTTCGATGAGAGAAGAGGAGGGATCGTGAGGCATGATGAATCCTTTTAAGAATTGGGAAGAAAAATAGTTTCAGGCGTCAACCCTTTAAATTCAAGGGCGTCTTCAAGGGCATAGGCCACATTTAAGAGGGCGCTTTCCTGAAAGGCAGGCGCGATCAATTGCAAGCCAAGAGGCAGCCCTTTTTCTGAAAGGCCTGCAGGAACTGAGATGGCGGGTAGGCCTGCAAGAGAAGAGGGAACGGTAAAGACATCGTTCAAATACATTTCAATTGGATCTTTGGGTGGATTTTCCACAGAAAATGCACCACTGGGGGTTGTGGGGGTAAGGATAAAATCAATGCCACTTTCAAATGCTTTTTTAAAGTCTTCTGCAATTAAAAAGCGGACTTTTTGAGCTTTTAAGAAATAAGCATCATAAAATCCTGTGGAAAGAACATATGTTCCAAGGAAAATACGTCTTTTAACTTCTGCTCCAAATCCTGAGCCCCGGGTATGTTCATAAAGATCATTTAAAGTGTCTCCAGGATGCTCATTCCGAACACCAAATCGCACGCCGTCATACCGTGCGAGATTAGAAGACGCTTCTGCTGGGGCCAAGATATAATAAGTTGGAAGCGCAAGATCTGTATGCGGAAGAGAAATCTCTTCAATGATGGCGCCACGTTCTTTGAGAAGTGCAATGCCTTTATCCCAAAGTCGCGCAATATCCTCAGAAAGACCTTGAGGACGATATTCTTTAGGAATACCAATACGTTTTCCTTTTATATCTCCTGTGATAGTTTCTATATAGGCTGGAACATCAACCTTCGCTGATGTTGAGTCCTTGGAATCATGTCCTGCCATATATTGAAGAAAAAGAGCGGCATCTTTGACACATCGCGTATGGACGCCGGCTTGGTCTAAGGAAGATGCAAAAGCCACAATGCCATACCGTGAGCATCGTCCATAGCTGGGCTTTATACCAACAAGGCCACAGTAACTTGCAGGTTGACGAATCGATCCTCCCGTATCTGTTCCCGTTGAAGCAATGGCTGCAAAGGCTGCAACGGCGGCTGTGGATCCTCCTGAAGATCCTCCTGGAACAAGAGGCGTACTTGGAAAGCTTGGAGACACCCAAGGATTCAAAGAAGGGCCATAATGGCTGGTTATCGTTGAAGATCCCATGGCAAATTCATCCATGTTTGTCTTTCCCATTAAAACAATCCCGTTCTTTTTAAGTTTTTGAGAAACAGTCGATTCATAGGGAGGGATGAAGTTTGAAAGAATTTTTGAGGAAGCAGATGTTAAAATGCCTTCCGTGGCAAAAAGATCTTTATGGGCAAAGGGCAGTCCATCGAGAGGCAGCGAAGAGGAACTTTTATAGCGTTTGTCAGATTCAAGCGCATTTTGGCGTGCAACATCAGAAGTTTCCGTTACAAAAGCATTCAGAGGCCTGATTTTTTCCATTTGAGAAATATAACTTTCACAAACTTCAAGGGCCGATATATCTCGTTTTTTCAAAAGATTCAGAAGGTCGCATGCTGAATAGGTCAAGAGGGTGTTTGACATGGTTTTTTTCTCCTTATTCAACAACTTTGGGAACAACAAACATATTTAAAACAACTTCCGGTGCATTCGAGAGAATTTTTTCGACAATATTTCCATCTGTGACATGATCTGGACGCAGAGGTTGCGAGGTATGGAGTTCTTGAAGGGGCGTTGAGAGGGGAGGTGTCGTCGTTGTATCCACTTGATTCAAGCGATCAATCCAGTGAAGAATTCCGTCCAATTCTTGAACAAGAAGAGGGACTTCTTTTTCAGAAATCTCAATGCGTGCAAGTTTGGCAATTTTTAAAACAGTGTCTTTTGTAACAGAAGATGTGGTTGACATAATTTTTTCCATAAGATGATCGTCAAAAAGAATGACGATTAACCTACCGTATCCCTTTTAGAATCACAATTGGAAAAATATCGAAAAAAAGAATTTTGAAAATATTTTTAAGATACTTTAAAACAACCAGGACAGAAAAAGAGTCCTTTAGGCAAAGGATAACTTTTTTCTAAAGATACTTTGTTATTTTCCATAGCTCTATCAAAATGACGAGGGAAAATTGGGAAACCACTTGAGGATTATTTTGTTCTGAAAAGCCTCGAGCCTAATGTGTCTTATAGTTTTTTTATTCTTTTCAGCATTTTAAGACAAGAAAAGAAGTCCTCCTGCTTCAAGATCGGGTTTAATGTCTATAATAGGTTCATAATGACCATTCTCTTTATATTTCATAACGTTCCATTGTTGAGGTGATGTTTCAAAAATATGAATAGAAGGATCTTTATAGAGAAGATAAGTATCGTTAGAGTAGATATCAATAAAATAATCCGCAAGACACCGAAAAGACATCCCATAAAAATTTCCATCTAATCCAAACCCTACCTTTTGAAGAGCAGAAAAAATGTGCCTTTCTTTTAAAGTAAGATCTTGAAGTTGTGGGAAGGAATAATCGCGTATAAATTTAAGATGTTCATTTCCGTCAAGGTCTTTGACATTTTTTACATAGATTGTTGATGGTGGGGATTCTACCATTGCGATGCGGATTTCAGGCCCTAAAGGCCCTGTGGTTTTTATGTGTCTTGGTACTATTTCAAGTGTTGTTCCCATAAGAAGCCAATTATGAGCATTTGGGTTATAAATGATATGAATGGTTGGGTCACCTATAAAACAATAAGAAAAAATCCCAAGTGCGTGACTGTCCGAGAACAATTGAGAACATCGGCTTGGAGACATCGTTCCAACGCCTCGATTAGTGATGAGCCCTCCTTTCAATAATGCTTGATATATATGATTTTCGCGTGGGTTCAAAGGATTTCCATAAAGAAGGGGGACAGGAGTTGTGTTTGATAAGGAAGAGGGCTTTGAATGGTTTTGGGAGGGAAATGATAGCGGAAATGACGGCGTAGATGGTTTTGGTGCCAATTCAGAAAAAGAGACATTATGAAGAGGATTCTCGATAAAGTTGTAACCTTAGCTCGAGAGGGGAGGAATAAAAAAAGAAAAACCTGTTGGTGTGGGTTTAGGATGAAAAAAAGAGTCTAATGGTGGAAAGAAGCCATTTGCAAATACCCATTTATCATCTATTGAGTTTACCTGATAAAACCCCATATGATAAAATGAAACTCCCGCCGATGTCATGAAAGGTTCAAATTGAGAAGCGTATCTTTTTATATCAAAATTATCGAAAGAAAAAGAGCTTGGCAAAGCTGCCTTTAAAGCTTGAAAAATATGAGCTTCTTGGGGAAGAAGGCTTTTTTTTGAAGGCTGCCTTAAAAAAGGCTTTTCAAAATCTTCATGCTGTCCACAGGACTCCATTCCATCAGTTTTTCCATTTATAAAAAAACCGGTTGCTAAAAAACATATGGTTAGGTTTGTAAAAGACACACAGGACAATTTTCTAATAACACGCTATATCATTTTAAATATTTTCTATATTTTAAGTCATAATAGTTACAAAATTTTGATAATTTTAATAAAATATATATACGTTAAATTTCAAGGCCTTTAAAGAAAATAATGGAAAATACAAGACTTTTTTCCAGAGCGCGTTAGTATAATTTTTTACCCAGATTGAAAGAGGTTAAGAGACATCGTCTTCTCTTAGCCTATCTCAGGTTTTTTATTTGAAATTCGGACAATAGAAGTCAGAAATTAAGAAAATTCTGCTTTTATCAAGTTGCTAAGTCTACGCAATTCATCCCATTAGATTTGTCTAAAAGACTTCATAACACCGGATGTTAAAGCAGCACGGATTAGGATTTCAGGCAATAACACAACGTTTTTAAAATTAAAAACCTTAATTTGTTGTCTTAGACCAAATGGAGAACTTTGATTTACCTCCAGGCCTCCTTGTTGTTATTTATTTATCCTTAGTGTCCCATCCCACTAGTGCTTCTATTAGGTTTTCTTCATAGCCCTGAACTTCTTTGTGGTCTTCTTCTTTTTCACTAGCTCGTTGCTGAATCTCTTGTATTGCATAGGTGTTTTGTATTACGAAGGCGGAGAAAGGAAAGATGATACTTCCGACGAATGTTATAAGAATAATATTAGACTTTTTCATTTGTTTTCTCCTTGTTATTATTTTTTTATTTATTTTATAGTAGCCTCCTTTATGAGTAAAAAAGTCTATTGTTCAGCTGTTTTATATGGAAGAGAAAATCAAAAAGAGCAGTATTTTCGAAAAGGTATGGTTTTTACTTTATTAATAAGATTTTTTAAAAGGAAACATTGATTTTAAAGAGGGAATATTTCATAGTTTGGGAACGTAATTTTTTTTATAATTACTTTCCCTTAGAAAGACAGGAAAAAAAATTTAAAAGATGGAGATTATTTAGAATGGCTGTTGATTTACCGCGTTGGAATCTTTCTGATTTATATAAAGGGGTGGATGATCCTGTTCTTGAGAAAGAATTTTTGGAAATTGACGCAGATATTCAAACGTTTAAAGCAACGTATTCAGGAAAGGTTGCCTCTCTTTCACAAGAAAAGTTTTTAAAAGCGATTACTCTTTTCGAAAAGATTCAAGAAAAGCTTGGAAAAATACAGGCTTTTGCCTACCTTCTTTTTTCAACCCATACGCAAGATGAAGCGGTTATTGGTTTTTTTCAGAGTGTTGAAGAGCGTGTGACAACACTCTCAGCAGATCTTTTATTTTTTACACTCGAAATCAATCGATTGGATGAAGAGACGCTTCAAGGTAAGTTTAGAAATTGTAACTTCCCTTATTTACCTTGGATTCAAGCCATCCGTCTTTTTAAAGACCATGCCTTATCGGATGAGCTTGAGAAAGTTTTTCTTGAGCTTTCAATTCCGGCTTCTCAAGCATGGGTACGCCTTTTTGATGAAACGTTGGGCTCTCTTAAGATTGCTTTTGAAGGGAAGGCATTGAATTTATCGGATGCGCTCAATTTATTTTCGTCACCAAATTCACAAACACGTAAACTCATTGCAAAGTCTTTAAGTCAAGCCTTGGAAGAAAAAGGGTCCCTTTTCGCGCTTATATATAATACGCTTATGAAAGAAAAAGGGATTGAAGATAAATGGCGGCGCTATCCAAATCCTCAAATGAGCAGGCATTTGAACAATCAAATTGAAGAAGAAAGTGTTGAAGCCCTCTCAAAAGCCGTTATAAAAGCATATCCAAAACTTTCCCATCGATATTATGCGCTTAAAGCCAAGGTTCTTGGACTCGAAAAGCTTGAGTATTGGGATCGCAATGCCCCTCTTTTTTATGGTGCAGAAGAAAATGAGTACAGCTGGAAGGAAGCGAAAGATCTTGTTTTGGAAGCTTATCAGGATTTTTCTCCTCAAATGGCTGAGATTGGAAATTCTTTTTTTGAGAACGGTTGGATTGACGCAGCCCTTTATCCTGGAAAAGACAGTGGTGCTTATTCTCATCCTACGGTTCCAAAAGTTCATCCTTATATTTTGATGAATTTTTATGGGAAAGGACGGGATGTTATGACGCTAGCCCACGAGCTTGGGCATGGCATTCATCAAATTCTTGCACATTCAAAAGGATATTTTTTAAGTGATACGCCGTTAACGGTTGCTGAAACAGCAAGTGTCTTTGGCGAGATGCTGACGTTTCAAAAGATGTTAAAACGTCTTAAAGATCCTCTTCAAAAGAAATATCTTCTGTCTCAAAAAATTGAAGATATGTTGAATACGGTTGTGAGACAAATTGCATTTTATACCTTTGAAAAGCGCGTTCATGCAGTGCGTCAAGAGAAAGAACTGAGTCTTTCTGATTTTGGACAAATTTGGATGACAACCCAGAAAGAAGCCTTGGGGCCTGCTTTTAACCTTGATGAAAGCTATCATATTTATTGGACCTATATTTCTCATTTCATTCATAGTCCTTTTTATGTTTATGCCTATGCTGTTGGGGATTGTTTGGTGAATTCTCTTTATCGGCTTTATGAGAAAAATACGGAAGGATTTTCTGAGAAATATCTTGATCTGTTAAAAGCAGGCGGAAGTAAGCCCTATGATGAGCTTTTAAAACCCTTTAATCTCAATCCAAAGGATCCTGATTTTTGGAGTTTAGGGCTTTCTTATATTGAAGAGCTCATCAAAGCTCTTGAGGATCTTGTAAATGGAGAATGAGAATTCTTCTTTGGTGCAGCGCTTTAAACGCTATGGACATATTTCTTTAAGTGGCGCCTCTCTTTTTCCAACGTTTCTTTTAAAAACAATGGGCGTCAACATTGATTCTCAGCATCATGCGGAACAAATAACGGCGATTCTTGGAAACCTCAAGGGCCCGCTTATGAAAATCGCTCAAATTCTTGGAACCGTTCCTGAAATCCTTCCAGAAGAATACGCCGAAAAGCTCAGGCAACTTCAATCTGAAGCGCCTTCCATGGGATGGCCCTTTGTCAAAAGAAGAATGACAAGTGAACTTGGACCTTTATGGGAGACTCATTTTCAGTATTTTGAAAAACAGGCGCGATTTGCAGCATCTTTGGGACAAGTTCACTATGCGCGTGATCAAAGAGGACGGCCGCTTGCTTTAAAGCTTCAATATCCAAACATGAAAGGGGTTATTGAGGCTGATCTTGCCCAATTTAAAGTTATTTTTTCTCTTTATAGCCGATTTTCCAAAGGTCTTGAAACAGGAGAAATTTATGAAGAAATTAAAGAACACCTTTTAGAGGAGCTTAATTATAAAAAAGAAGCTTTTCATATGCATATTTTTCGGAAAAGCTTAAAGGATTTTAAAGATGTTCGAATCCCAGATGTTATTCCCGAACTTAGCACCACAAGGCTTTTAGCCTTATCTTGGGAAGAGGGGAAGCCCCTTTTAGAATTTAAAGATGCCTCTCAAAATCTTAAAAATAAATTGGCAAAAAATTTATTTGAAGCTTGGTATGTTCCTTTTTATCACGATGGATTCCTCCATGGCGACCCCCATCCAGGAAATTACCGAGGTCAAGATGATGGAACCATCATCCTTTTTGATTTTGGGTGTGTGCGTCGTTTTCATCCAAATTTTATTCAAGGCGTTCTTGATCTTTATCGTGCTCTTTTAATAAATGATGAAGAATTGATGATTTTTGCATATGAAAGGTGGGGATTTAAAAATCTCCAAAAGCCTGTTATTGAGGCATTAACGCTTTGGGCACGTTTTTTATATGGTCCGCTTCTTCAAGACCGGGTCATGTCTCTTCAAGAGGCAAGTTCGCCTCAAGCAGGAAAAGAAATTGCAGGTATTGTCCATAAAGCTCTTCGAGAGGCTGGGGGGGTTGCACCGCCCCGTGAATTTGTTTTTATGGATAGAGCTGCTGTTGGACTTGGATCTCTTTTTATGAGACTCTCAGCTCAGCTCAATTGGCATCAGATGTTTGAACAGATCATTGCAGGATTTGATGTTCAACATGTTGAAAATAAACAAATTAAAAATTTGGAAATAAAAATTTAGACAAGGACTTGTTTTTTAAGGAAGTTATACTTATGTTTTAAGGAGAATTAGAGCGAGAATCTAATCATCTTAAATCTTATATTTTAAAGGGTCATTTCTATGCGTCAATTTTTTTCAAGTGTTTCAACCTTGGCTCTTCTTTTGTGTTTGACGACTCAGCCTATTTTTTCAATGGAAAATGAAGAGGGAGAATCTCAAGATAAAACAGCTTCACTGCGCACTGTGAGTCCTTCAAGAGAGGGAGATTCTGCGGATGTTGGATATGTTCTATATACCATCGTCAGAGGGAATGGTCAAACCCATGTGGCTCTTCCTAAAGAATTAGAATTACATCATCATTATAAATTTCCAACGTATAGTGCAGAGGCTTATTTTGACCTTATGGATAAAAAGCTTCCACAACTTTTAAACATTAATAAGCTTAGAGGTCAACTTCCAAAAGATAGAATTCTGAACCTTTGTGAGGAGTTTTTAAAGAATGTCGGATTGCCTTTTACTCTTTTTATAGAGGATACGGCGACATTTTTAGTAATAATGTCGCAAGGCACGGAAGAGGGGATAGGCCTTTCTGCTCCATTGGAAGTTAAGGATAAACGTCCCCACACGCGTGAAAGAAATCTTATAAAAAAAGAAAAAGAAAAGACGGCAGCTGCTTTTGTTGCATCCGGTGCTCCTATACTTACACCCCCTTCGCCTCTAAAAGGCATTTCAGTTGCAGATTTAATTCGTATTTCGGAAAAGGTGTGTAATACAAGAGTTTCTTTATTAAAAACACGCGAAAGTCTACGAAGTGGATCGGAACAAACAGAAGCATGTTTAACGGAGTGTGTGGATGTCTATAAAAGATTTCTTGTTTATCTTAATAACTTTAGAGGTAAAGTAAGACTTCCTCAAAATCATATCCTCTTTTTAAGAACACATTTTGATGCTTATTGCGCGCTTACACCTCTTTTTGAAAGTTTAAAGGAGGTGTATTTACTCCATAATGAAAACGAAAAGTATATTGAAACGGTCGGCATACAAGGTGAGTATCTGTCACTTCATTTGACGGTAACGCAGGAACTTCTAAAGATCTTTCCTGAAAATCCAGTTATTATTGGGTCAAGAAGAACACTGTTAGATGGACTTTATACTTTAGCCATTGTTGAGTATGGGAATTATTTGGCAGTTGATCCTGTAAAAGCAGCATGTTCTTATGGAAAAGCTGAAAAATATAATGATCAGCTTAAAGAAGCTGGAGAACAAGCGCTTTATGCTAAAAACAGAGCGCAGCTTCATGAATTAAAAGTTAAAAAAGCTTCTGTCGTACAGAGGGGCTCTGCTCGAACACAAGAAGCCAAACGTTTACTTGATGCTTTAAAAAAATTTGAAGAAAACAAATCTCAAGATGTCATTTTTTCTGATCATCGAGAATTCATGGCCTTTTTAAGGAAATCTATGCACGAAACTGCTCGATTGTCATCTCAAGAAATGAGCAATGTTCAAAGACAAATTATTGCTCTCGAAAATAAGATTCTCGATAGGAGAGGAAACTCCTTTTTATCTCTCCCAGACGTGAAGGCATTTTATCGACAATACAAAAAAGATCTTTTGGGACGAACAGATGAACTTATGGACATGACAAATTTGTTGGTTGGTTTTTTTACTGCCTCCGGTCAATTTGAACAAGGAATAAATCATATAGATGCCTTGAAGGAAGCTTATGAAGGTGTTGACTTGGGTGGTTTTTCCAAAGAGATGGATATAAAACGATCTGTTCTAAGAGCCTTGCAAGGATTTCCTGAAGACTTTTTAAAGATATGGGAGTCTGCAATTGAAGGAACGGAGCAATTGAGAAAAGAGCGTTTGGAAAGGAAAAAACAAAGAGAAGAAAAAAGAATGGCCATTATTAAGGAAGCTGTGCGCACTGCTCAGGCAGCTAATTCTTTAAGTTATCGCTCTCAGGTCACTTCTGAAAAAACACCAGAGTCTTCTGAAAAGACACCAGAAATCTTGAGCACTCTTGCCACTTCTGCTCAGCTTTCGGGGTTCTCAGGTTCAGTATTTGATACAGAGAGCCCCAAAGAGACGAAAGAAGAGAGAGAAAAAAGACATCGGCTGAGTTTAGAAAGAAAGGAACAAGAAAAGAAACGGATTGAAGCTCAGCAACGTCAACAAAAAGAACCTGTGGTTTATCAAAGAGCAGCAGCTGCTGCCGCAGCGGATGAAGATTTTTCTATTGAGCAAGAAAAAGAAGGTTACATTCCCTTTGATCTTGATATTCAAGAAGGTTTGACCACCCTTCAAAGACGTCTTGAACATGAAATGGAAACAAATTCTTGGAATTTTACACGGGATGAATTGCGGGCTTATTATGAAAGTTTTGGATGTAAAATAAGCCAAAGAGGCTCTCATGTTAAAGCGGCTCTTCCAACATTTGAAATGATTGAACTTCCCGATGGTACGCCCCTTGTTATTAACTTTAATTTTGAAGAATTTGAACTTCAAGGGGGCTCGTTTACATTTGCAAAATGGCGCCACACTGTTCCCCAGTATTTGCGGTCTCAAATTCTTGAAGCCCGAAGACGTATTCAGGCTTTTAAACGCGTTGTGAATGATGAAGTTCGCCGTGTAATGGAGAATAAAAATTAAGAGAAGGAGCATGCTTAACGCTCCATTTTAATTTTTTAAGGGTCGTATTTTTCAGTTTGAAGAAAAGGTTTTCCACGCAATATTTAAATTTTAGAAAATGAGATGTATTATGAAAAAATTTTACTTAAAAGCCTCAGGTATAGCGCTTCTTTTGTGTTTGGGCGCTCAGAACAGCTTTTCAATGGAAGAAAAGGAGCCAGATGCTTCAGCTCTTCCACAAAGGGCTCTAAATACCTATCAATATGATACTTTTGAAAATGGATATTCTGACCTTTTAGAGAAAAGGTTTCCAACACTTGTAAAAGCCGCTACCACATCCAAAGCAAGACTTTTGAATAAAGAAATGACACTTGGCTCATTTGTAACCTTTATTAAAGGGTGCTTGGCTAAGTTAGAAGCCCCTTTAAAGATGTCTTTTAAAAATGGGACTGAATTTGTTTTATTTGAAGCTCCTTTTTTAACAGACGGAGACTTAACACTTGGATCTCTCGTCGATGAAAGAAATGTTCCGATAACACGGCAAGAAAAAGAGTTTCAAGAGAGCAAAAATGCTGCAATTAAAAGATATCACCTTGGTGACCGCAGGATGGAGAGCATTGAAGGAATTGATGTCCAGTGCATTCTAGAACTTGCAGAAGGAATATGTAACACGCGTGTTAATCTCTTAACTCTCATGAGAGATGTCACGACAGATATACACGAAAAAGAAAGACTTTATATTGCTTCTATCCATACATATAATGTCTTTTATAATTATTTGGAGTCTCTCGAGAGAAGAGTAGGAAGCGGCGCGTCTTTTTTTCAGATATTACAGAAAAAGATTAATATTGTAGATTTAATGAACCCCCACACCCATGGACTTCAATTATTTTATAATGCTCAAAAAAGAATGCAAGATTTTGAAAAAAGCTCCAAAATCTTACGAATATATACGGAAAGGCTCTTAAAGAACAAAACAGTTATGTATTTAACTCTTAGGGAGGATGAAAGCCACGCGGAATTCAGAGAAGGATTTAAAACAACTATTATTGAGGGTTGGTGTGAATTAGTAGAAACTTGTCTTTCAGAAGCTTCAAATGCGTCTTTTAGAAAGGATTCTGCAGCCGTAAAAGGTGTGTTAGAGCAAGCAGAAAAATATACTCGAAAAATAATAGAATTAGATTCTTCCTCTCCCATTGCGAGGAAAAAATCTCAACAGATCGGAGGTTTAAAAGAAAAAATAGCCAAAGAAGAGCGTGCTTCACTTTTACATGTGCCTAAACACTATAAAGGAAATCCTTTGGAAGCGGAAATTTTAAAAGATACAATTTATCCAAAGCATCAAGCCCTTATTGTTAAGTTAACAGATGTTTTACAGGATAAGGAGAGGACTTTTAATCTAGAAATTTATGAGAATCTTTCAAGAGAGATAAACCAGTTTGAAAGAGACGTCCTTGGAAGAGAAGGCCAAGAGTTCTTATCTTTAGAGCAGGTTCATCAGTTTTATGAAAAGTATAAAGTTGAGCTTCAAGAAAATGCAAGTCAGCTTCTTTATGCAAGTCAAGTATTTGTAAGAACCTTTATGGCCGCAAACCAATTTAACAGTGCTCTTGCCCATATCAGTGCTTTTAAATCTACTTATCAAGGTATCGACAAAGAGAAGTTTTTTGCAGAATTCAATAGGCATCAGGCTATTATAAAAGCTTTACAAGGAGACCCAAGGGAAATCCTTGAGATAGAATTTGCGCGTCTCTCTTTACAAGATCAAAGAGCAAAAGAAAAAGCTGAAGATAAGAAAAAAGCCCAAGAAGCGATAGTCAGAGCGGCGAAGGCATCTATGGAGAAATCAGCAAAAGAACAAGAAGAGAAAAAGCAAAAAGAGGCGGATGATGTTAAAAAAGAAGCCCGGCAAACGCGGGCCCCATCTTCCCCTCCAAGAGCAGCATCTGACGTTGCTTCTTCTTTCACGGAACCTGCGCTTTCTGCAGAAGCTGAAAAGAAACTAAAATTAGGAAGGCATGAAGCAAGAATGTCTGCGCAAAAAGCAGAATCTCAAGCTGCAGAAGTGGCCTCTTTCAGAGAAATGCCTGCAGCTGGGGCTGCAATGGAACATGAGGAAGGATTAAATGAGATTGATCCAGAAAGGGCAACCTATTTTCTTTTTGATGCTGATGTTCAAGAGAATCTTACAACCCTTCAAAGACGTCTCGAGCGTGAAATGGAAACAAATTCTTGGAATTTTACACGTGAAGAATTGCAAGCTTATTATGAAGGTTTTGGCTGTAAAATAAGACAAAGGGGTTCTCATGTTACAGCAGCTCTTCCTAAATTTGAAGTTGTTGAACTTCCCAATGGAGAGCCTCTTGTTGTTAACTTTAATTTTGAAGAATTTAATCTTGAAGGCGGATCTTTTGTTTTTGCAAAATGGACGCATACTGTTCCTCAATACTTGCGACTTCAGATTTTTGAAGCCCGCAGACGGATTCAGGCTTTTAAATGTGTTGTTAATGAAGAAGTGCGTCGGACGCTTTCAGGTGCAAAAAAAGATCAATGAGACCAAGTTTTACAATTGTGAGATAAGGTTGTCTATGTAAAGAAAGATCGGCTGATTTTACGGAGAGAGCCTAATGTTTCCAAGAAGGGATAAATCTGTTTCTTCCGTCCCTATGTTTTGCGGTTATAAATTTTAACCGCACGTGAGAAACTTAGACAACTCACGTGCTGTTAAACATAAAAAAACATGCGATAACTCAAAAAAAGATTAATTTTCATCTTTTTCAATTTTACGAGATGACGGAAAAAATATTTTATTCTTTAAGAGGATGATTTTTTGTGATAAAAAATTTTGATTACTCATAGCATTCATGTGCTTTGTTTTATTTAGATAATTGAATTTTATTAAAACAAGGAGATTTTTTTATGACCTTATTTAAAAAAGTGACAGCAGGTCTTGTTTTGTTTTCTCTCTGCCAACAAGCATCTGCAATGATTTATCCTTATAATCCTCTTCCGGAAGAGAAGTGCCCCATACAGACCGTCAAATTTAGTTTTCATGCTGTTGCAAATATTGTTGCACCTGAAGAATCTTCGATGCCTGGTACTAATATTATAGATATAGGAACCATAGAACAAAGAGAAGTAGAAGTTAAATTTTCTCCTGGAAGGGCTCTGCCAATTGTAAGATTTGATACAGGATTCCCACAAGCTATTGTATCCGCTTTTCCTTTAACCCTAAAGGGAAACGGTATCTTTGTCTCACCGGAGAGTTGCATATTAACGGAAGAGGCTACTATCGAGCAGGCTGGTTTAAAAAAAATTATTGGGGAACGGACGCTTACCCCGCTTCAAACACCTGAACAGTTTTTTGCATCTTTGAAACGCGCGATCCAAAAAAATCAAGCAGAAGGATTTTTAGCAATATGTCGTCATAATCCAAACCTCATGTCTGTTTCCGAAGCAATATTACAAGCGCGTGTAACAGAAAATATTAACTATTCAAATATTCATAATTTGATGGGTATTTTTGTGGATGCTGGAATGGGTAAATTTCTAAAAGAGGACTCTGCTAGCTTTGCTTTTACGATGAATGGGAACCAAATAACTATTGATGTAACGCAAGATTCAAAAACTCTTCAAGAACGGATGGCTGGATTCTTACAGCGTACTCTTTCAGGGTCAGAATCTTTTCTTCTTTATTTAAGGTCTTTTGAAGAGGCAGAACGTCAACGCATCCTTTTAGAACAAGAACGTCAGTTTAGAGCGGAAGAGCAACGAGGACTGGTTGCAGCAAGACCATTAAATACTGAAAAATTTTGGGATATTTGTCGTCATAATCCCAGCATTATTCCTTTGCTACGAACGATCTTTGGTGCTGAACGGAATGAAGATGTTAACTTTTCAAAGTTAAATAATCTTGTACATATTTTTCATGAAGCTGGTGCTGGGATTTTTGAGAAAGACGAGCCCAAAGCTTTTACTTATCAAGTGAATCATTTTCGGTTTTCTGCAGAGGAAAAGCATGCGCCAGAAGCACTCAGAACGGAAATGGCTAATTTCTTATACCGTGTACTTCCGGACCTAACTTTAAGAAAATTAACATCTTTTGAAAAAGAAGAGGGTCGAGCAGCGGCAGTGCATCTTCGTCAACAGCATGATGAGCAGGCTCGTCAACGTGCAGAAGAAGCTCGTATTGCCCGTGCAGAGCAAGAACATCAACGTGTAGAAGAGCAGGCTCGCATTCGTGCAGAACAAGAGCGTCTACAACGTGAACAAGAGCAAGCCCGTATTCGTTCAGAGCAAGAACGTCAACGTGTAGAAGAGGAAGTTCGCATTCGCGCAGAGCAAGAACGTCAACGTATAGAAGAAGCGCGTGTTCGTGCAGAGCAAGAGCGTCTACAACGTGAACAAGAGGAGGCTCATACAGAAGTACAAGGTATAGAGGCTGGAGGAAGACAGGCTAATACGCCCCACGGCCAGCAAGGGCAGCAGCGTGGCTCAGCTTCTAGCAACTCTACTGTTCCAGGATGGAAAAACTCTTGTGATTTACTTTGAGTATAAAGTTGGGCCTCTTTCATTAGAGGCCTGACCTTTTAAATACAAAATATTTTATAAAAAAGTCTTAAGAGAAAATTTAATTTGAACCCTTTTTTTTCATGTAGATGGAAGTTTTTGGAGTGATATTTTCAAAATCAAACTTTTTTAAAGGAAAAGATGTTCTTTTTGCTTGCCATTTTTAAAAGGAATGCCTAAAAGTATCTATGCTTTTAAGCAAAAGGTTGCATTAAAATGCGGCTTTAACCTAAAAGGGCGATTAGCTCAGCGGTAGAGCGTCTCGTTTACACCGAGAGGGTCGGCGGTTCAATCCCGTCATCGCCCACCATTTTTTGAGAAAAAAAATATTTCTTCTAAAAATGGTTTTTGTTTAAACATTTGTTAATTGATTGAGTAAAAAATGGCAAAATCAAATACAATTCTTATTAAGTTAGAAAGCACAGCAGATACTGGGTATTTTTACGTGATTAAAAAGAATCCTCGTAAAATTACACATAAGCTTGAATTTAATAAATACGATCCTCGTGTCCAAAAACATGTGCTTTTTAAAGAGACAAAGCTTAAATAATTTAACAGTTTTGTTTACTTTTTAAAACTTGTTTAGACTTTTTTAAGTCAGCTGACCTTAGATAAATAAAAAGTTAGTTTTAAAGCCTTTTTAGTTCAAAGGATTGAAAAATCTTTTTGTTGAAGGTATTATGGTTGGTATCAGTTTTAGAGATGCTTATTTTTGTGTTTTTGTCTTAAATTAAGAAAAAAAGATGTTCAAAAACACAAATAAAGAATAAATTCAGAGAAGAGCTTAAACAGAAAACAAGGAGAATTTTTTGCGACCTTTCTCAAAAAAATGGATTGATGTTTTACTTGGAACAGCAGTGGCCTGTTTAGGATTCTCTTTTCTTGACGGATTTTCCAAAAGGGAAGTTTTAGCTGATGTGCCGACATCCTCTCATGCAACGCCGGAAAATGCTGTTTCTACATCGGCTTCTTTAGGCGAGATACGCGAAGCTCTTCAAACTCTTTTAGAAGGGGGACAACATTATCTTGGCTTTTCAACAAATGCAGAAGTTTCTCATTCTGTCCTTTTGAATTTATACGCAAAAGTTGGATTCCAACCTTTATGGTTTACCGGGGAGCGTAAATTATCTTGTGCTTCGGATGTTATAAATAAAATTAAAAAGGCTGATGAAGAGGGCTTGGATGCTTCTGATTACGCGCCTTTTTTGAAAAAATTAGAAGAATATGTTGGCGAAAATGCGACCAAACAAGAAGCGGTCTCTCAAGAAGATCTTTTAAGGGCTGATCTTCTTTTATCTTACGTTCTTCTTCAATATATTAGTGATATACGTGGAGAAAGGTTATCTCCTAAAAAAATTGATAAAGAGCTCTATTTAGATAAGCCAAAAATAGATGAACCTGAGGTTTTCTTAAGTCTTATTCAAAATGCTTCTTCAAACACCTGTGATTGGATGGAAAAGCTTCCACCTCAAAATCCAGAATATAGTATGCTTAAAGAGGTTTTAAAGGACCTAAAAAGCAAAAAAGCACGGGGCGAAGAAGAAAAAAATCTCTCACATGGTCCAAGTCTTAAAAAAGGAGACAAGGGAAAGCGGGTTCTTGAATTGAGAGAAGTTCTTACATCCCGTGGATACCACAGTGACGGCACAGATATTTTTGATGAATCTCTTGAAAAAGCCGTTAAAGCCTATCAAAAAGATCTTGGATTAAGTGTTGATGGTGTGGTTGGCTCTGATGTTCAGGAATATCTTTCAAAAAAATTAGAAGATAGAATCAATCAAGTTATTGTAACTTTAGAGCGTTGGCGATGGATGCCTCCAGTTTTAGGTGAGAAATATCTTCTTGTAAACATACCTCAATTTGAGGTGAGGGCTTACGAAAACAATCAATGTGTTTTTGCAATGCCTATTATTGTTGGCCGTCCTTATCGAGAGACGCCCGTTTTTGATTCTGAAATTATTAATGTGATTTTTAATCCTACCTGGAATGTTCCTCGCATGATTGCGGTCCAAGATAAACTCAAAGACGTTCAAAAGAAAGGTGCAGATTATTTTATAAAAAAGAAAATCCATGTTTACAAGGATGGACGTGAAATTGATCCCCATCAAATTAATTGGTCACATGTAACGAAAGAAAATTTTAATTTTCATTTAAAGCAAGACCCTGGAGAGCTTAATGCTTTAGGGCGTATTCGATTTACGATTGTCAGTCCTTTTGATGTTTATCTTCATGGCACACCCGAACAAGAATTATTTGATAAAACAAAAAGAACATTAAGCTCAGGATGCATCCGTTTAGAAGATCCCATAAAAATGGCTGAATTTGTTTTTGGAGCAACATCGACATGGTCAGAAGATGCCATTAAAAATGCAATTAATTCAGATAAGACCGTGACAATTCCACTTCAAGTTCCTGTAAAAGTTTATATCCAATATTTTACGGTCTCAAAGGATGATCAGGGAACAATTCGATTTTTAGAAGATGTCTATGGTCAAGATAAACAAATCTTAGAAGCGCTTAAAGCGCGCAAAGCTCAAGCTCCCTAATTCTCTTAATAATAGGAGAAAGGAAGGACACACAGAAAGAAGCTCTCTTTTTGTGCGTGAGAGAAATTGCAGCATGGATTAAGCGAATAGAGAATAGGAAATTGAGGAAACGATGATTGGAAAATTAGCACGAAAATTATTTGGATCTGCAAATGAGCGCATGCTTCGAAGCTTTATGACGCGCGTTAAAGAAATCAATCAACTGGAAGCTGACGTCAAGAAACTAACAGATGATGAATTAAAAGCCCGCACAGCATGGTTTAAAGAGCGTCTTTCAAAAGGTGAAACTTTAGATGATATTTTAAATGATGCTTTTGCAACGGTGCGTGAGACAGCCTTTCGGGTTTTGGGTCAACGTCCTTTTGATGTCCAATTAATGGGAGGAATGGCCCTTCATAAAGGAATGATTTGTGAAATGCGAACAGGAGAAGGAAAAACACTTGTTGCAACACTCCCTTCATACTTGAATGCATTGACAGGAAAAGGTGTTCATGTTGTAACGGTGAACGATTACCTTGCCAAACGTGACTCCACGTGGATGGGGCAAATTCATGAATTTTTAGGTCTTACGGTTGGGTGCATTGTTCATGATTTAGATGATCAAGAACGTAAAATTGCATATGACGCAGATATTACCTATGGGACCAATCATGAAATTGGATTTGATTATCTTCGAGATAATATGAAATTTAGATTGGAAGAACGTGTTCAACGCGCTTTTAATTACGCTATTGTTGATGAAGTGGATAGCATTTTAATTGATGAAGCTCGTACCCCTCTTATTATTTCAGGGGCCTCTGAAGAATCTGTCAATGTGTATGCTGCCATTGATGCACTTATGGCTCATTTAAAACCTCAAGATTATGAAAAAGATGAAAAACAACGTTCTGTTATGTTGACAGAAGTTGGGGCTGAAAAAATTGAAAATCTTCTTGAGAAATCTGGCCTTTTAAAAGGCGGAACGCTTTATGACATTCAGAATATTTCTTTGATGCATCATGTAAATCAGGCGTTAAGGGCACATACTCTTTTTAACAAAGACGTGGATTATATTGTCAAAGAGGGAAAAGTTATCATTATTGATGAATTTACAGGAAGAATGATGGAGGGTCGTCGGTTCTCAGATGGTCTTCATCAAGCCCTTGAAGCGAAAGAACATGCTCATATTGAAGAAGAAACACAAACGCTGGCGTCCATTACCTACCAAAATCTTTTTCGAATCTACCCCAAACTCTCGGGAATGACGGGAACGGCCTTAACAGAAGCGGCTGAATTTTCTGAAATCTATGGATTAGAAGTTATTGAAATTCCAACAAATGTTCCTGTTCAACGTAAAGATTTAGACGATGAAGTGTACCGAACAGCAGAAGAAAAAAATGAGTCCATTATTAAGCTCATTGAAGAATGTCGATCACGAAAGCAACCTGTTCTTGTTGGAACGGTAAGTATTGAAAAATCAGAACATCTTTCAGATCTTTTAAAAAAGAAAAAAATTCCCCATCAAGTTTTAAATGCGCGTGTTCATGATCAGGAGGCTAAAATCGTTGCTGAAGCGGGGCGCCCAGGTGCCGTCACAATTGCAACTAATATGGCGGGCCGTGGAACAGATATACAATTGGGAGGAAACTTTTCTGTGCGTCTTGAGCAAATGATGGCAGAGAAAGGGATTGAGGTTATTACAGAAGATTTAAAAAAACAAATTACAGAAGAAATTGCAAAAGATGCTGAGATTGTGCGTCAAGCAGGCGGGCTTTTTGTAATTGGAACGGAACGGCATGAATCGCGACGTATTGATAACCAATTAAGAGGCCGGTCGGGTCGTCAAGGAGATCCAGGGGCGTCTAAATTCTTCTTATCACTTGAAGACGATCTCATGCGTATTTTTGGATCTCAGCGACTTGATACTGTTCTTCAAAAGCTTGGCCTTCAAAAGGGAGAAGCGATCATTCATCCATGGATCAATAAAGCCCTAGAAAAAGCACAACAAAAAGTAGAAGCCCGTAACTTTGATATTCGAAAACATCTTTTAAAATACGATGATGTCATGAATGATCAACGGAAAGTTATCTACAGCCAGCGTATCGAAATCATGCAATCTGAAAATCTCTCTGATTTAATTGAAGAGATGCGACTCGATGTTATTGAGGAAATTATAAAAAGAGCCATTCCAGAGCACACATATATTGAGCAATGGGATTTAAAAGGGTTGAAAGAAGATTGTAAGCTTATCTTGGGTCTTGATTTGCCGATAGAGGAATGGGCGAATGAAGAAGGGATTGCAGAAACTGAAATAAGAGAACGTCTCATATCGGCTTCAAATGCCCATATGGCAGAAAAGAAAGTTCTTTATTCTGAAGAATTCTTTAGAAATATGGAAAGAAGCATTTTATTGCGTCTCTTGGATCAAAGTTGGAAAGATCATCTTCTTGCTCTTGACCACCTTCGGGATGGAATTAATTTAAGAGCCTATGCACAGCGTGATCCTTTAAATGAATATAAACAAGAAGCCTTTTCCTTGTTTCAAAGTATGATTACCTCTCTTCGTCAAAATGTAACAGCAGCCCTATCGCATGTGGGCGAAGGTCCGAGTCTCTTTTCTTCTATGGAAAAAGCGGAATTGCCCCATGGACTTGATCCGAGAGCCCATGAATCTTCTCAAGAAGAAATTGAACGTATGATGGCTCAATTTGGACTTGATGATGGTGTTGCAGAAGGGTCTCAATCTCAAGGACCTGCCATGCTTCCGGAAATACCATCTGCTTCTCGAAAATCCTTAAGACGTAATGATCCTTGTTCATGTGGATCGGGTAAAAAGTATAAAATGTGCCATGGCAAAGTTTGATCTTGAAGCCCCTTTTGCACCAGCAGGCGATCAACCAGCAGCGATTGCTGCTTTAACACAAGGGGTAATGGATCAGAAAAAAAATCAGGTTCTTCTTGGGGTGACAGGGTCTGGTAAGACTTTTACCATGGCCCATGTCATTCAAAATTTTAAAAAACCAACGCTTATCCTCGCGCATAATAAAACACTAGCAGCGCAACTTTATGGAGAGATGAAAGATTTTTTTCCCCATAATGCAGTTGAGTATTTTGTGTCGTATTATGATTATTATCAACCTGAAGCCTATGTTCCAAGAACCAATACATATATAGAAAAAGAAGCGACCATCAATGAACAAATTGACCGTATGCGCCATTCTGCAACACGTTCGTTGTTGGAACGCAAAGATGTCATTATTGTTGCCAGTGTTTCTTGTATTTATGGAATAGGGTCCCTTGAGACTTATAGTGAATTGATTTTCTCCTTAAAAAAAGGAGAACATGTGGATATGGAGAAAATAAAGCGTCAACTTGTGGATCTTCAATATAAACGAAATGACGTTGGCTTTGGACGAGGGATGTTTCGCGTGCGCGGAGATTTTTTAGAAATATTTCCTTCCCATTATGAAGATCGCTCTTGGAAGATTTCTTTCTTTGGAAATGAGGTTGAATCTATTTTTGAAGTGGATGCCTTGACGGGAGAAAAAATTCTTGAGCTTCCGGAGATTTCGACTTATCCAAACAGTCACTATGTTACGCCGCGTCCAACTTTGAATCAAGCTATTCAGCAGATTAAACAGGATCTTCAAAAGCGTATTCTTGAATTTGAAAGCGAGAATAAACTTCTAGAAGCTCAAAGAATTCGGGAGAGAACTCTTTTTGATATCGAAATGCTCGAAACAACAGGGATGTGTGCAGGAATTGAAAACTATTCGCGTTATTTAACAGGAAGATCCCCGGGCGTTGCTCCGCCCACACTTTTTGAATACCTTCCGAAAGATGCTCTTTTAATTGTTGATGAAAGCCATGTGACGGTTCCTCAATTAGGAGCGATGTATAAAGGAGATGCCGTTCGGAAACAAACATTATCAGAATATGGCTTCCGGCTTCCCGCCTGTAAAGATAACCGACCTTTAAAATTTGAAGAATGGGAAGCAAGAAGGCCTTTAACAATCTTTGTTTCTGCAACGCCTGGCCCATGGGAACTTGAGCAAACGAGCGGAGAAATTATTGAGCAAATCATTAGGCCAACGGGACTTTTAGACCCTATTTGCACCATCAAACCCACAGAATATCAAATTGATGACCTTATTGAAGAGTCAAAGAAATGCACGAAAGCAGGCTATCGGGTTCTTGTGACGACGCTTACTAAAAAAATGGCAGAAGCCTTAACAGAATATTTAAAGGATGCAGGACTTAAAGTAAAATATCTGCATTCTGATATTGATACACTTGAGCGCATTGAGATTATTAGAGATCTGCGTCTTGGTAAATGTGATGTTCTTGTTGGCATTAACCTTCTGAGAGAAGGTCTTGATATTCCTGAATGTGGGCTTGTTGCCATTTTAGATGCGGACAAAGAGGGGTTTTTGAGATCCCGCTCATCTCTTATCCAAACGATAGGGCGTGCAGCGCGTAATGTGGATGGCAAAGTAATTCTCTATGCTGATAAAGAAACGAATGCCTTGAAGCAAGCTTTAGAAGAAACAAATCGACGGCGGGAAAAACAACAGAACTATAATAAAGAGCATCATATCACGCCAAAAAGTGTTACCAGTGAAGTTCGAAAGGGAATGGAACAGGTTCCAAAAGAATCTTCTTTCGAAAGTCATGAACATTTAACATTAAAGCAATTACGCCTTAAGATAAAGACAACGGAAAAAGAGATGCGGGAAGCGGCTTCAAACCTTGAATTTGAAGAAGCTGCCCGCCTAAGAGATCTTTTAAGGGACCTTGAAAATCGAGAACTGGAGCTTACTTGAACTTGTTCCTTAAGCTGTTGACATCCTCTCGTTCTTAAAAGAACGAGATTTCTTAAGCTCAAGCAACAAGCTGTCTTAAGGATGGTTCCTCCTTCATTGAAGCCGCCTCAGCCTTCTTAAGGATGCTGGTCTTACTGCTTCTCCACAGACTATCACGGCATGCCCTGCCGCTTTTCATTTAAGAAAGGTAATATATTTTTTTTAAACAAATTCAAGATCATGAGCTAAAAAATGAGAAAGAAGGCCACTTTTATTTTCCCATTAAAATACAAACCTTTTTCCTTGTTTTAAAATCGGTGCTCTCCTCACTCCCTAAAAGAAAAGCGTTTTCGAGCGCCTCCTGATAAAACGGATATTAACGTCCTTTTGAAGATACGATTCATAAGCTGCTCCAAATAATTGAAATTACCAATGTTATCCAAAAAGATTCTTTGACGATGTTGATTTGACGATATTTATATAAAAAGGAGGTCATCATTAGCATGATAAGAGCGGGGTACATATTTTGTAAGATAATTCCAAGAAGTGACGTGATCGAAGAAAATCCCATGAGTGAAAATAGAAAACTTATGCTGAGTGTAAGAAGCGTCGCGTATTTATAAGAAACTTTATGTCGAAAAATATCTTGAGATAAAAATTCTGAAAACAAGCGGCTTAAGGTTGCTGCAGTTGTTAAACAGGCTAAGAACATCGTAAAGGCGATAACAAATGTCGCATGTTTTCCAAGACTTATTAATGTGATTGACGCTAAATATTCTTCTGGTTTTAAGAACTTTAAGGAGTCTGCATAATAAGCGCCTAGAATAACAAAACAAGTATAAATTGCCGCAATGAGGGCACCGCCTAAAAGAGCTGAATAAAGACTTATTTTAAGCATATCCTTTGTGTTAACCATGATTTTTCTTAAATATTCGACAATTGTAATTGAAAAGAAAAAGGCCGCGAGCAAATCCATGGTTTGATATCCCTCTTTGATGCCCTGAAAAAAAGGATTTATTTGAGGAGGTGTTGTTTCTAAAGGATCAATATTTATAAAAGCAAAAAATATAATCATTAGAATGGCTCCTATTTTAAGAGGGCCTAAAAATTTTCCAATGATGGGAACAATCTTATTTTCTTGCCAAATAATACCAAGCATGATGAGTGAGAAAAAGGCGCTAAATCCAGCAAGTGACACATGAGGGTATAGGACTTTAATACCGCCATAGGCAACAAGTATACATCGCGGAACGACACCAAAGGGCCCGAGGAGTGATAAGATTAAAAAACTTACGATAACGTCAGTTGGATATAAGGAAGAAAAAGGAAGATATTGAAAAGATTGACTTT
>JAFEBT010000012.1 GCA_018242545.1 Pseudomonadota bacterium | reverse complement strand
TCTACTGGAAAGGACTAAAAATGTTATCTTTTAAGAAAATGACGGGTAGTGAGAATGCTGTTTAGATATAGTACTTATATATAGTACTTTCTTTGTTTGTTTCAATAAAATAGTCGAAAATTTTCAAAAATATTAAAAAGATTTATGATAAATAAAGTTCTTTTTTAAAAGAAAGTTCCGCTTTCTTATGAACGAAAATACGCTATATAAGAAAAAATAAGATTAAGAATCGAACTTTATCTATCGTCATAGCCTATGTTTTTTGGTAAAGATAATTTATCTAAGTTAAACATATCTTTTATAATTTCCTAACTTTTCTCCTAGGTAAGAATGAAAGATGCAGAACTTTCTTAGAAAACGGCTTGCATTAAGAAAAGTTATTTTTTGATTAATGCAATCTTTTTATTAATCTTATGTGAGTAAAAAATGGTTTCTTTTCCCCGCCAGGCTTATATTTCTTTCTTATGTGCTGCTCTTTTTTATCTTTATCAATTTATTTTAAGAGTTAGCCCAAGCGTCATGGTCTCTGACATGATGACAGCATTCCACATAGATGCTGTTGGCGTTTCACTCTTATCTTCAATACCTCTTTATGCGTATAGTTTAATGCAAATTCCGGCAGGTATTTTTGCAGATACATTTGGTGTGCGTCGTTGCCTTCTGATGTCCATTTTTCTTTGCATGAGCGGTGCGTTTCTTTTTGGAATAGCTGAACATTTTTGGGTTGCAATCTGTGCGCGGCTTTTGGTGGGAATTGGCTCTGCTTCTGCTTTTTTAAGTGTGGCAAAGGTTGCTTTAGAAGGGTTTGGCGCTAAAAACCAATCTCTTTTCTTTGGATTTGCAATGGTGGCTGGGACAATCGGTGCTTTAAATGGAGGAAATGCGATTGCGTTATTTCTTGAATATTTGACATGGAGAGAGGTCATTTTAATTTTAGGAGCCTTTGGATCTCTTGTTTGGATATTAAATTTTTACGGTCTTAAGAAGAAAAAAAAGATTTCTTCTCTCGAAGTTTTAGAAAAAAAACTTGAAGGAGAAACATTAAAAGCATCTTCTTCTCTTATGGCGATCATAAAAACGCCTCAATGTTGGATTAGTGGTATTGTGGCTCTGGGTATGTATAGTTGTCTTTCTGTGCTTGCAGATTTATGGGGGATTTCATTTTGCATGCAAGCTTACGCCATTACCCGCATGGAAGCTGCGCAGCTCACTTCTCTTATCTATGTAGGACTTTGTTTGGGAAGTTTAGTAATTCCTTTCTTAAGTGATCGAGTGTTTTCTAAGAAAAGCCTTATTATTGTTGGAGCTCTTGGTATTTTATTGAGTCTTATCTTGATTGGTGTACTTACAAATCCCTCCTTGCTTGTGGTAGGATCTCTCTTTTTTAGTATCGGATTCTTTATTGGTGCTGAACTCCTTTGTTTTACATTAGCTTGCGAGGCAGGTCCTAAAGGAAGTGAAGGAACGATCACAGGGTTTATCAATGGCATCATTATGATGGGAGGAGCCCTATTGCAATACTTTTTCGGTCTTATACTCGAGCACAATTGGCAAGGACAAGTGAGTGCTCTTGGCACGCCTCTTTATTCTAAAGAAGCTTATTATCAAGCTCTGCTTCTTTTAGTCGTTGTTCTTGTTCTGAGTATTATAGGTGCCTTGTTCATCTCAAAAAACCCAATTCGTCCAAGACAATAAAAATTCTTTTTTTCTCTTTAAAAGAAGGGAAATGTGAATGCGAAAGTGAGAGTATAGAAAGAGCTAGAGACAAGAATTATGATTGAGTCTTATTTCTTTAGTTTCTATATTTTTTTGCTTACAATATTTCTTTTTTCTTTTTGTTCAAATCCTTCAGGAATTTTTGATTTCTTTTAAATATAGTCCTGTTTAGCTTCAAGTGGGTGGTTTTTAATCCAAGGATAATGCGAAGCTTAAGAAGGAGATTAACCTCATGCTTATATAGGATCCAAAGATTTCATTGAAATCCTTGATTTTTATTTAAAAGAAAATTTATACTTTATTCCGAAGTTGAATATCTTTTGGTTTAAAAGATGGAAGAAAAGCAATTCCGCCAAGAGAAATGAATGTAATTCCGCCTCCAATAAGATAAGTGATTTGGGGAGAATAATATTCCCATACAAGGCCGGCCCAAGCGCCTGCAACAAGATGAACGAGTCCCGTAATGAGATAGTAAATTCCAAAAGCTGTTGCTCTAAGCTCTGGTCTTGCTGTGTCTGCAATCATGGCAAGAATAAGGCTGGTTGTTGCGCCAATTTGGGCTCCCCACAAACCAACACCAACAAAAGCCCAAGGAAGAGAATTGGTTAAGCCTAAAACCAGATCAGATAAGATAAGAATAAAAAAGCTAACAGCAAGGAGAATCCGACGATCAAAGGCATCAGACAAACGTCCAAAAGGGTATGCTGCAAGAGAATTACAAATGTTCATCACAAGCATAATAAGAGGAATATTATGAGTTTCAAGCCCTAAGCTTTTACCGCGTAGGGAGAGAAAAGCTTCCCCAAAACGAGCTAATGTAAAAACAGAGCTTAATCCAATAATCAACCAAAAACTTCTTGAAAGTTCCATAATGTTTGAAAGCTTAATAAAATGTTTTTTATAGGCTGCAACAGGAGGAAGTTTAGGCTCTTTAACCATCCAAAAAATGAGAAGAGCCCCTATAAAAGCCGGAATAAAAGAGAGAAGAAATAAAAACTTATAGTTGTTGTTTGTCCAAAGCATAAGGGGAACTGTTAAAAGAGACCCAAGAGCAGAACCAATAATTGCAAGTGTTTGCCTCAAGCCATAGCATTCTCCTTTTAGGTGCTTTGGTGCAATATCTCCAATAAGAGCATCTCTTGGAGCAGCCTGCATCCCATTCCCAAGGCGGTCTAAACTATGGCCTAACATAAAAAGAGAAAGAAACGGTGAAAATGCCAAAAGCGGACGTGAAAGAGCAGCGAAGCCATATCCGATCAAAAGGAGAAGTTTTCTTTTTCTTAAATAATCACTGAGCATACCGGAGAAAATACGGCAGATAAAAGCAAAAGCTTGTAAAAGGCCGTCCCAAACACCAACAACCCAAGGACTTACGCCTAATATTTCAATAAGGTAAATGCTATAAAGGCTGAAAATTACAATGGTGGACAGATTAATAAATAAATTGGCAAGTCCCACCCCCCAAATTCCTTTTGGAAGAATAACAAGGTCATGAAAAACCTTTTTCAAAGAAAGGGCAGATGAGCGAAACATATTATAAGAAAGGCCCTTTGATGAATCTTATTAACGAGTGGTGCCCCCGGGGAGAGTCGAACTCCCACTTCTTTGCAGAAAACAGATTTTGAGTCTGCCGCGTCTACCAATTCCGCCACAGGGGCCTATGCACATGCATAATACTTAACTTCTAACGAAGGTCAAGAATTTATTGATGGGGTATTTTTTCTTTTAATGAGTTAAAGATAAAAGGAGAGACAAATTCGGATACATCTCCTCCCAATAAGGCAACTTCTTTGACAAAACGTGATGAAATAAAATGATGTCGTTCAGAAGACATTAAAAAAACAGTCTCTATTTTAGAAGAAAGGTAGGTGTTCATTCCGACAAGTTGAAACTCATATTCAAAGTCTGAAACGGCTCTTAGACCCCTCAAAATCAGCGTTGCATTTAAAGATTCAGCAAATTTAACAAGAAGCCCTGAAAAAAGTGAAACCTCTACTTTACAGTCAGGGTTGAAAAGACCCAAGGACTCACTTATTTCTCTTTGCGTCATTTCGAGACGTTTTTCAGGTGAAAAGAGAGGTGACTTTCCAGGGTTTTCTGATATGCCAATGATAAGTTGGTCTAAAAAATGGGTTCCTCTTCGGATAATATCGAGATGCCCTTTTGTAATGGGATCAAAGGTTCCTGGAAAAACACCGATTCTTTTTGTCATGCATATTTAGCTTTCGTCATGAGAACTTTCATCTTGAATCAGTTCAGGATGAGAAGTTTCAATCTCTTCCTCAAGCTCTTCTTCTCCATTATCCTCACGTACGACGGCTGTAGACGCAACTTTTTCATCTTTTCCGACTCGAAAGAGAATAACTCCTTGCGATTGGCGTCCACAAATTCGAATGTCATGAACAGGGCACCGGATGAGTTGTCCTTGATCTGTAACAAGGATGACTTGTCCCTCATTTTCAATTGGGAAAGAAGAAATAACATTTCCTGTTTTCGTCCCCAAGGTCATATTAACAACCCCTTGCCCTCCGCGATTAGTCCGGCGATAAGCATAGGAAGAAGTTCTTTTTGCATACCCATTTTCTGTAATTGTTAAAATAAATTGTTCTTCCTCAGCCATTTTACGATAGAGATCTTCTGTTATTGAAAAAGCAGAAGAAGTGCGTTCTTCTTCAGAATCCTCTTCTTGAAAATCAATTTCCTCCCCCCTTCTATCTTTATTCGCTTTTCTAAGATAGGCTTCTCGTTCTTCAGGTGTAAATTGAGTCGCATTGATAACAGATAAGGAGTTTACCAAATCGCCTTTTCCAAGACGAATTGCTCTGACGCCATTTGAACTTCGACCTGCAAATACTCTTAAAGCGTCAAGTGGGAAACGAATAGATTTTCCAAGTCGTGTTGCAATTAGAATATCTTGATTTTCTTCACAAAGATGAACACCAATGAGTTTTTCATTGTCATCAAGCTTAATTGCAATAAGACCGTTTGACCGGATATTTGAAAAATCTGACAAGCGGTTACGTCTTATGTTGCCAAGGGAGGTTGCAAATAAAATATAAAGATTTTCCCATGATTCTTTCTCTTCTGGAAGAGCAAGAACTGTCGTAATAATTTCTCCCTCTTCAAGAGGAAGGAGGTTAATCATTGCCTTTCCACGAGATTGCGCAGACCCTAAAGGAAGGCGATATGTTTTCATTTGATAGACTTTTCCTTTTGAAGAAAAGAAAAAGACTGGAATGTGCGTATTTGCAATAAAGACTTGATTTACAAAATCTTCATCCCGCGTTTGCATCCCTGTTTTTCCTTTTCCTCCCCGTCTTTGTGCACGATAGGTGGAGAGAGGAACGCGTTTAATGTAACCTGCATGCGAAACGGTCACAACCATATCTTCGCGTTCAATAAGGTCTTCATAATCTTGATCACCAATATGGTCTATAATTTCTGTGCGTCTCGGGACAGAAAATTTCTCTTTTATTTCAAGAAGTTCCGTTTTCATGATTTCAAGACGGCGTGGTTTAGAAGCAAGAATTGCCAAAAATTCTTTGATTTGCTGAATAATCTCTTCAAGTTCTTGAGCAATTTTATCCCGTTCAAGGCCTGTTAAACGGTGAAGTCTTAAGTCAAGAATGGCACGTGCTTGATTTTCAGAAAGAAGATATTTTCCATCTTTTACTTTGTGAGATTCTTCTTGGATAAGACTTAGAAGAGAGGCAACGGTCTCGGCTGGCCAAGCGATTTCCATGAGCTTTTCACGTGCAATCTGTGGGTCTGAAGCCTTTTTGATTAATTCGATCATAGGGTCAATATTCGCTACAGCAATTGCAAGCCCAATTAAGATATGTGCCCGATCTTGTGCTTTTAAGAGATCAAACCGTGTTCGATTGGTGATCACTTGTTCTCTAAATTCTATAAAGCATTCTAAGACGCGCCTTATTCCCATGAGGAGAGGACGTCCTTCATGAAGCGCAAGTAGATTAACACCAAAAGATGTTTGAAGGGGGGTATGTTTAAAAAGCTGATTTAGAACAACTTCGGGTGTGGCATCTCGTTTAAGCTCTATAACGACACGAACACCATCACGATCTGATTCATCTCTAAGATCTGAAATACCTTCAATGATTTTGTCAGTGACAGTCTCCGCAATACGTTCTACAAGACGTGCTTTATTGACTTGATAAGGAATTTCCGTTGCAACAATGGCCATACGGTCTTTCCGAATTTCTTCAATATGTGTTTTGGCGCGCATCAGCACAGAACCGCGTCCATGCAAAAAAGCTTCACGTACTGCATGACGCCCCAATATTTGTCCTCCTGTAGGAAAATCAGGTCCTTTTATAACCTCCATCATTTCTTCGTCTGTTACAAATGGGTTATCAATTTGTAAAATACAGGCATCAATAACTTCCCCAAGGTTATGAGGAGGAATATTTGTTGCCATTCCAACAGCAATACCCCCCGCCCCATTGACTAATAAGTTAGGGTAACGTGCTGGAAGGACCACAGGTTCTTCGAGAGATTCGTCATAGTTTGGACGGTAATTAACAGTTTTTTTATCAAGATCTTCTAATAAAAAATGGGCCAGTTGACTCAAACGTGTTTCTGTGTAACGCATTGCTGCAGGAGGATCGCCATCCATAGATCCATAGTTTCCTTGACCATCGATGAGGACAGCGCTCATTGAGAAATCTTGAGCCATTCGTACCATAGAATCATAGACGGCCCCTTCTCCATGGGGATGGTATTTACCAATCACATCTCCAACGACACGTGCAGATTTACGATAAGGACGATTATATTCATTTCCGCCTTCTTTCATGGCAAACAATATTCTGCGATGCACCGGCTTAAGGCCATCACGTACATCGGGGAGCGCACGTGAGACAATAACACTCATTGCATAATCAATATACGAGCGTTTCA
This sequence comes from Pseudomonadota bacterium, assembly GCA_018242545.1. Classification (NCBI taxonomy): domain Bacteria; kingdom Pseudomonadati; phylum Pseudomonadota; species Pseudomonadota bacterium. The sequence goes on along the minus strand of JAFEBT010000012.1, from coordinate 30,140 downwards.
TCTCATCTTCGAGTGAGACGGGGGAAATGTCAGAATGAAGTTCGATAGAATCAGTCACGTTTAAATATGTCCTTACATAATACCATAGGTGAAAAAAGGATCTTTTCTTGTGTTTATTTGTGCCATGTTCCAATCTAAAGGACAAGGAAAAAGCGTCTTAAGGGCTTTAAAAAATTAATTTTTAATAAAAATTGTGGTGATTAGATAAAGAGCTGAATTGGAGTACAATCCGTGTTTCTTAAAAAAACTTGAAATTGTAAAAATATATTCATAACGGTAATTTGTTAAGCTGTAATGTTCTCTTTCACGCAATTTATAAGGATGAGATTTTTGAGAAGTTTCTGACAAAAACAGTAAAAACTGGAAAAAAACGTCTGGATGATCAATTCTTGGAAAACCTTTCATGCTCTGAAAAAGAACTTAATTCAGTAAGGTCTATCTAAATTTCAAAAAACAGGAAGCTACAAAGCTTCCTGTTTTTTATTTTCCCAAAATTAAGTATTTGACATCCCCTCGTCCTTAAAAAGAAGGACATTCCTTAAGCTCAAGCAACAAGTGTTATCCTAAAGATGCTGCGCCTTCATCCTTTTTAAGGATGGCTGGTCTTACTGCTTTTTCACGGGCTATAGAGATAAAATTTCGGTAAAAAACTTGAATTCCATTTGTGAGTGAAAGGTACAATGTCAGGCTAAAAAGGCTCAGCTAACTAATCTTTTTTGAATTTTTGTCTATTGCACATAGAAGAGATTTTTCTCATCTATTTTTTAGAAGATTTTGACCCATGAAAAAACTAGAAAAAATCTCCATAACCTGCTATACTTTTTTAAGTATGAAGTATAACTTAGCCCTTTGAAAAAAGCCAAAAGACATACAAATAAAAAAAATAAGTCTTAGGTCTTTCATACATGGTTTAGAGCATCATTCATTTTGTATGCGGGGAAAGGATATGAATCAATTAAATTTTCTAAAATCCCTCTTTTGCTTTGAGGGTGTTTTTGTGGTTTGGATTTTTTCTTACCAATTTAAAAATGCTCTTTCTTTTAATAACAGCATCGATATAACGCTTCTTTTAACATGCCTGCTTGTTCCATGGGCTTTTGTTATTATTTTTAAAGATAAGTTAAAATTAAAAATACAAAAATCTATCTTTAAAGAAGTGCCTTTCCTCTTTATTCTATGGAGTATATGGAGTCTTTTCTCTTATCTTTGGGCACCAACCCATTTTTATGGTACTCAAAAAACTTTATGTTATTTTCTTTATACGTTTTCAGGATTTTTGATCGCCTATTACGTTATCGGTAAAACATTTTCTCGTATTAAGCGTTTTTTGATGAGTATTGCAATTTTTGGGTTTTTTATACACTTATGGATTTTAATGGATTTTTGGAGATATGGAATTTCTTTTAGGGAATTTTTGGGAACAAATTACCTTGTTACAGGTGAAACTTTGGGAGCAGCATTCCTCATCTTTTTTGTTTATTCGCTTAACGGTTTTTTAAAAATAAAGGCATCACTCTCTAAAATCTTTCAAGAAAAGAAACTTCTTATAAGAGAGATTTTTCTTTTAGTGGGAGCTACAACACTTCTCTATGTTTCTTTTAATTTAGGTGGTCGAGGTCCCGTCCTTGCATTGGGTATTGCTCTTTTTTGTCTCTATGTTTTAAATATGCTTTATCGCCCCTCCCTTCTTCTTTGGAGTCATGTTCTTCTTTTTAGTCTCATTTTTATGGGCCTTTTTTATGGTTTTAATCACTTTTTTCATTATCAAGGCTTGCCGCTCTTTATTGAAAGAACACCTTTCGTTTTAAAAGATCCCGTAAATGTTCTTTCATCTGATTTGAATATTACATTACGTTTAGAGTATTATATATCGGCCTTTAAAATGTTCTTGGCCCATCCTCTTCAGGGAGGGGGATTTGGAGCCTGGTCTCTTTTTGATAACTTTTCAGCGACGGCTTTGCATCCTCATAACATTTTTCTTGAAATTTTATCAGAAACGGGGCTTATAGGATTTTTTCTCTTTATTAGTATGTTGTATCAATCTCTAAAGGGAATTCATCTTAAATCAATCATAAAAAATCCTCTTGGGATTAGTTTATTTCTTCTTCTGATATTTGGTTTTATAAATGCCCTTAAAACAGGGGATTTAAACGATAATATCTTTTTTTTAACATTGATCGCTCTTATGGCTCGCCTTCCAAGGCAGAAACTCTCTTATAATAAAAGATTTCTTAAGGAACAGGTATAAGAAAGAAGTCCTTTTTCAAAAAGGACTTCTTTTTTCTATAACCCTAACATCTCCAAAAATTTAGAGATCTGTTAAGTCAGCGTCCATCTCATAGTCAGCGTTTTCATCTCCAGGAGTATAAAATTGAATAGATCCAAGAGGCATCACCGTTGAAATAGCGTGCTTATAAACAAGTTGAGATTGCCCGTCTCGGCGTAATTGCAAGCAAAAATTGTCAAAACTAACAATCATTCCTTGCAGTTTGATGCCATTTACAAGAAATACTGTAACGGGAACTTTATTCTTTCGAACATGATTCAAGAAAACATCTTGAAGGTTTGTTTTATCTGAAGACATAATTGTGCCCTCTTTCTTTTTTTGTGTTAACGTATCCCTTCATCTTTCTTCTGTAGGTAGATCTATAGCTTTTATGTATATCTAAAATACTTTTAGAAATAACCTACAAATGAAATACTTTGGACTCAAATACTCCCTCTAAACAAGTTAAAGGGAACAGCAATTAATTAATCAATCAGTAACACCTTAAAAAAATAGATGCCTAACGATTCAAATAATAAAGTACTTGTACCAAAAAAAAAAAATTATTTCAACATTTTTATGAGTTCTTTATAAGAACGAATCGTTAAAGCGGGAGGAAAAGCATAATTTTGTTCAATCTTAGAAACCAGAAAAGCTGCTTCAATTGGAATACATTTTGTTGTATGGGCACATTCCATATCAACAGAACGATCTCCAATAAACCAAATATCGTGCTGATGTGGGTGTAACCCAGTTTCTGAAAGCGCATGTTCCACAGGATCTGGAAAAGGTTTGGACCGGGGAGCATCATGAGCTCCTATAATTTTTGAAAAGTAATGTGCTAAATTTAAGCTTTTAGCTTCTCTGCGTAGGTCATCTCCTTTCTTATTGCTCACAACCGCACAATAAATTTTTTTGCGAGAAAGAATCTCTAAAAATTCTTGAGCACCTTCAAAAACATCAGGTTTTCTTATATTGGTTGTTTGTATTTTAATATAGACTTCCCGTGCCTCTTCCCAATGCTCTTTAAAATCACGTTTAAAAGCATCGGCAATGGAATATCCGTAAAATTTATAAAAATCTGGAAGACTCGGACCTTCTAAATTAAAATGTTGGAAGGTCTTTTGAAGGGCAGAGAAAATCATATGTTCACTGTCAACAATAACGCCATCCCAATCAAATAAAACAGCGTGTGGAGGGTTTAAAGGCGTTCTTTTGGAGTGTAAGAATGTCATATTGGAACTCTTAGTACTTTCCCTGGTTTAAAAAAAGATTTTCAGCTTCACGAACGGCATTTGATTTTGCAAATAAAATCACCAGGTCGCCTTGGCGAAATATAAGGCTTTCATTAGCCATCATAATTTCATTATCCCTAATAACAGCTCCTATAATGAACTTATTAGGATCATTAAGTGCTTGTATAGAATTTCCCATAAGGGGGGAATTTTCTAAAACTTCAGCTTCAATAAGCTCTCCCATGCCTTGAAGTACCGTATAAATTGAGCGAATACGCCCTTGTCTTACATGATGTAAAATTGAAGAAATGGTAATATCTTGAGGAGAGATAATAGCATCAATCCCAAGAGGTCGGACAAGGGTTGAATATGCTGGATTGTTGATCAATGTGATCGCTTGTCTTGCCCCATTCCGTTTTGCCAGGAGAGATGCCAAGATATTAACTTCATTATCATTCGTAACGGCTATAACAGACTCGGTTTGAGCAATATTGGCTTCAATTAAGATCTGAGTATTAAGAGCATCTCCACATAAAATTGTGCTTCTCTTCAAATGTTGTGCTACGGCTGTTGCAGCTGCTTTATTAAGTTCAATTAATTTTATAATTGTATCAGAAGAATTTTCTTCAAGCTCTTGAGCAAGTTGCATTCCAATTTTTCCAGCTCCCAAAATCAAGATATTTCGCGATACTTTTTGATCGTATCCAAAAGCTTGCATGGCTCTCATGACATGAGATTGATTGGCAATGAAATAAACATCATCACCTGGAATCATTTCGTCATCTGGTTTAGGAATAAAAATCTGATCATCTCTTAAAATGGCAAGGACCGTTATTTCTAATTCGGGAAAAAGATTATTTAGTTGGCGTAAAGGAGAATATGTTACAGGACATTGGAGTCCACATCTTACACCAACAACGTTAACTTTTCTATCTGCAAGAGGAATAAGGTCAAAAGCCCCAGGAACATCAATGGTTTGTGCAATCGTGCGTGCAATTTCACGTTCTGGCGAAATTAAAATATCAATAGGGATGCGGTTTGGACCAAAAATATCCCATTTAGAGTCAAAATAGATTGCATCTTTAAGATACGCAATTTTTAGGGGTATTTTAAAGAGCGTATGAGCAATTTGACATATTAAAATGTTTATTTCATCTTGATTTGTAACGGCAATAATAAGCTGAGCATTGCTAGCGCCTGCTTTTTCAAGGATATCAAAGTGTGTTGGCGCGCCACAGAGTGTTTGAATATCTAAAGAATCTGAAATCGTACATAAAAGTTCTTCAGAAAAGTCAATAACAGTAACGTCTATTTGTTCACGTGCCAGGTACTTTGCAATTCCCGAACCAATTATGCCAGCTCCACAAATAATAACTTTCACGTGATGCCTTTACGATGATTTTTTAGAGGAATTAAAGAAAATTTTTTGCATTTTAAGAGGCCGCATGTTGGTTTCCAAGCCCTAAGGAACGAAGTTTTCGATGTAATGCTGAACGCTCCATGCCAACAAAATCAGACGTTTTTGAAATATTTCCTCCAAAACGAATAATTTGAGATGCTAAGTATTGCCGCTCAAAAATTTCTCTTGCTTCTCTTAAAGAGAGTTTTAAAAGCTCTTCTCCTCCATCAAGCGCTAAAATTGAAGGAGACCCTGAAACGATTTCTGGAGGAAGTACATCTTCCCCTAAAAAATCTTCTGTTCTGTCTTTACTGACAATTGTAATCCATTCCGCTACATTGCGAACCTGCCGAACATTTCCTGGCCATGCGTAATTCGTAAGTTTTGTTTTTGCTTCCTCTGTAAAAGAACGCAAAGGTAAGTTTAAAGCTTTAGGATTTGCTTTTTTTAAAAAATAATCCATAAGCAACAGAATATCTTCTTGTCTTTCATTAAGAGGTGGAAGTGTAATATTTACAACATTAAGTCTATAAAAGAGGTCTTCTCTAAATTTTCCAAGTTTTACAAGTTCTGCAAGGTTTTCTGTGGTTGAACTTAAAATTCTCACATCTACACGAATTTTTTTTGTTCCCCCTAAACGTTCAAAATTCAAATCATGAAGAATTCGCACAAATTTAGATTGCGCTTCAAGGGGGATGAATGAAACATGATCTAAAAAGAGAGTTCCATTATGGGCTTCTTCAAGCATACCAACAGTCGAAGGAATAAGAGGTGCTGTTTTATCTCCTTCTCTGCCTAAAAGAGCTTCTTCAAAAGACTCTGGTGTATGGCCTCTACAATCAAAGACTACAAAGGGGCCTTCTGCTCTTTTAGATTGGTTATGAATTAGGCGTGCAACAAATTCTTGTCCAGAACCAACGGGCCCAGTAATCATGACGCGGCTGTTCGTTTGTGCAACTTTAGTAATTGTGGCCCTTATTTGCTGGGCTGCTATAGAATTTCCAATAAAATCTTTCGAATCAAAAATCCGACGTTTTAAGGCATCATTCTCTCGTTTTAAATCAGCTGCTTCTAAGGCTTTTTTGACGGAAAGCAAAAGACGCTCAACTGTAAAGGGTTTTTCTATAAAGTCATATGCTCCTTTTTTTAAGGTATTGACGGCAGTTTCAATTGTCCCATGTCCACTGATCATAATAACAGGAACAAAAGGGTGATCCTTTTTTATAACATCTAAAAGTTCAATCCCATCAAATCGACTATCATTAAGCCAAATATCCAAGAAGACAAGATTGGGACGTCGTGACTTAATGATTTCAATGGCATTTGCACCATTTGAAGCCAAATGTACGACATACCCTTCATCTTGAAGGATATCCGAAATAAGGTTCCGGATATCAGCTTCATCATCAACAACAAGAATTTCGTAGGCCATAGATTTATCCCTAATTATGTATGAGGAAAGAATAACAATTTCACGTGAGCACCCAATCCATCTTCTCTGTCTTTTAATTCTAGAGCACCATGATGATCTTGCATAATCTTTTTGACAATAGCAAGACCAAGACCTGTTCCTTGGGCACGGGTTGTATAATAAGGTTCCGTAAGCCTTTCACGTCCTGCCTTTGGAAGTCCTGAACCAGTGTCAATAATATCTAACTTTACAATCCCATCGCTTTCTTGTGAAAGATGAAGGGTAATTTGTTCAGGCTCAGAAGACTCAGTTTCTTCCAAATGAGGTTTATTTTGAAGTGTTAATAATTTTTCGTCAATAGATTCAGCAGCATTTTTGAGCAAATTTGTTAATGTTTGCATAAGTTGTTGTGCATCGCATTCTAAAATGAGTGGTTTTTTTGGAAAATTAACTTTGTATGTAATATAAGGATGGGCATTTTGTTGAAGAAGAACAGCTTGATGACAAATATCAATTAAGTTTTCTTGTTTCATAATAGGTGCAGGCATACGAGCAAAAGCAGAAAACTCCGAAACCAAAGATCCAATTGTCTCTACTTGCCGCATAATTGTATCAACACATCTTAGAAAACTCTCAGAATCTGTTGTAATTTGAGAAGCATACTTTCGTCTCAGTCTTTCTGCAGAAAGTTGTATAGGTGTTAAAGGATTCTTAATTTCATGTGCAATGCGCCTGGCGACATCTGACCATGCCGCTTTACGTTGATCCGAGAGCTGTTCAGTTAAATCATCAAATGTTAGAACAAATCCTTTGTTTTTTTCTTTTTGGGCATTTTGGGATGAGATGCGAACAAGAAATGTTCTTGTATGCCCTCCTCTATTTATATGAACTTGAGATTCTAAAAGTTGAGGATGTGTTTCAGACATCTTTTTTTCAAGTAAATTAGAAATTTCAGGAAAAACTTTTAAAATAGGCTGATTAATTTGATTTTCTAACTGAGTCTCCAAGAGAAGAGAAGCTGAGCTATTTGCAAGGTTGATTTTAGCTTTTGAATCAAGACCTATAATTCCTGCAGAGACGTTTGATAAAACAGACTCTGTAAATTGTCTTCGAAGTTCAATTTGTTGTGAGGCTTCCTTAAGTTCTGATTGTTGAAGCTCAAGTTTTGAAGTCATAATGTTAAATGTATGGATAAGTTTTGAAATTTCTCCTTCATGGGCTATACTTCTTTTTTCTGGAATTCGAAAACTTAAATTTCCTGATCCAACTTGTCGTGAAGCATCTATTAAATAACTAATAGGGCGCACAATTTGAGTTGCGACAAGAAGACCTACCCATATGGCCATTAAAAGAAGAAGAAGAGCAACAGCTGCAAAAATTAAAAAAAACGTAATCTGAAAATTAGATTGATTTTGTTCAAGTATTTTATATTCTGAGATCGCTCCTTCGGCTTGAATAACCTTTCCAAGAACATGGGGATCGACATGGCGACCTACATATAAGTAAAGAGGTCCCAAAGTCGGATTAAGGGAGTCGATCTGTATAATAGCTCTTACGCGGTCACTGTTTTCGCCTGTTAAGATGGAAATTTCTCCTCTTCTCGCTTGATCAACCGCAAGTTGAGAGACAGGCTCAAACTCCAAAGAAAAGCTAAAATTTGATCGTGCTAATACATTATGAGCTTCATCAAATACGACGGCTTCACGCAAAGAGCGTAGAGTTGTCATAAAAGAAAGATAATCATTAAATTTTATGGAATCATTTAAAAGATCTGTAAGATTTCGGCTTACATCTCTGGCCATTAAAGAGGCGTCAGTCGCAATGGATTTTTGATGTTCTTTTAAATAAGCTTGAGCCACAGCAGAAGACTCATCTAAAGCCGTTTTAACATGTGTGCTAAACCAAGATTCAATACCATAATGAAAAAATAATCCAGAAAATATCGCAACCAAAATAGCAGGAATAGCAGAAATTAGGCCAAATAAAAGAACAAGCCTTACGTGTAAATGAGAACCTGCTAATCCTTTTTTATGCTCTGCCCATAAAATTGTCAGACGTCTTGCAATAACAAGAACGATGAGAGCTAAGAAGATAAAGTCGGCTAAGAGAAGCGCAAACACATGCTGCACGTTTAATGTCAGAAATTCAGGATCACGCAAAGCCGTAAATGTAAGAATTCCAAGCACACAAACGCCTAATCCAAGTGTCAAAGCAATAAGACGATCACGGGAAAACGTTTTATATAATTTTAAATAGGAAAGAAAAAAAATTATAGGTTTTTTTATAAAGAAACGCCAAGTTCCTTTTTTGAGAGACTTATTTTTGCTCATCATTAAAACCAAGGTTTTTTAGCTTTTTACGTAATGTATTTCGATTTATTCCTAAAATATCTGCCGTTTGAGATTGGTTTCCTTTTGTATGCTCAAGAACCTTTTGAAACAATGAACGGTCAATTTCTGATATTAAAAGAGGATATAATCCACCCTTTGTTGAAAAAGAATTATTATTGTTTAAGTAAGAATCACAATACTGTGCAATAAAATCTGTAAGGGTAATAGAATTTAAGAAAGTATTCTTTTCTTTTGGCTCAAGGGTAGAAAGGGGTGTAAGCGTATCTTTAAATGACATGACTAAAATATAATTTCCTTATTTTGAAGAGAAAAAGTCGAATCTGCCTCAATAGATTCATAGTATTGATTTAAGAAGTTTAAAACGTCTTTTCTTGTTTGAGAAGTATTAATTCTTACACGAAAGTCTGCAGAATTAGGAAGCCCTTTACTATACCAGCCAAGATGTTTACGCATCAATAGAATTCCTGTTTCTTCTCCATAGTGTATAAGCGTTTGTTCAAAATGCTCAAGAATAGTTTCTTTTTGATCTCTTAAAGAAGGATCTGCAAGTTTTTTTCCCGTTTTTAAAAATGTATTTACTTGATTTAGAAACCAGGGTCTTCCATAAGTACCCCGTCCAATCATAACAGCATCAGCAGAGGACTCATCTAAGAGAGAACGTGCATCTTCAACAGTTTTTACATCTCCATTTCCCACGACAGGAATTTTAACAGCTTCTTTTACTGTTTTAATAAAAGGCCAATTCGCTTGTCCATTATAGAGTTGACATCGCGTACGACCATGAATCGTAATCATTTTTATACCACAATTTTCAGCAATTTTTGCAAGCTTAGGTGCATTTAAAGAGTTATCATCCCAACCCATTCTCATTTTTAACGTAACAGGAATTTTAACAGCATTGACGGTTGCTTCCATAATTTTAGATGCTTTGTACTCATCTTTCATAAGGGCTGAGCCGGCATGACCATTTACAACCTTTTTAACAGGACAGCCCATGTTAATGTCAATAATTTGAGCGCCCCTATCAACATTAAGACGTGCAGCTTCGGCCATAACCTGCGGGTCACATCCTGCCAACTGAACAGCCATAGGAAATTCTTCAATACGATGGGCGCATTTTTTGAGAGATTGTCTTGTTTCCCGAATCATAGCTTCACTTGCAATCATTTCTGAAATAACCAACCCTGCTCCGAATTTTTTAACAAGACTGCGGAAAGGTAGGTCTGTCACTCCTGACATAGGAGCTAAGATGACAGGAGAATCAAGTGAAACATTGCCAATAGTTAAAGAGGTCATTCAAGTGCTTTCTGAGAAAATGCCTAATTTTTAAGCAATGTACCTTAAAACGAGCTCAACATTCAAGAAAAAGAGTTAAACTTTCTTTTTTTTAATATATTTTTAAAAAATGTGAGGTTATATGGGAGTTTTTCTTTCTTTAATGCTTCGAAAAGAAAGTCTCTTCCGAACCTTTCAAGATAAAAATAAGGCATAAAAAGATATTTATTAAAAATTTTTCTTGACGAGATCGGTTCAATTTGAGACCTGTTGTTCAGAGAGAATTTATTTTTCGCTAAATGGATGGGTGGCCGAGCGGTTGAAGGCACCGGTCTTGAAAACCGGCAAGGGGGAAACTCCTTCGTGGGTTCGAATCCCACCCCATCCGCCAAACTTAGAATAATCCTTTTTACCCGATGTGTGTAATTTTTCCTCTTTCTTCTTCTGTATCAGAAAAAGACAAGAATGAAGAAGGGTCTTTAGCCGCAAATATATCTATAAATTTTTCAGATCTTTCCTTTTTTTTTCTGATTGACATACTTAATGAAAAGTAAAGCGCCATAAAAAAGAGAAACTAAGAACATTAAATAATAAGCAGGAAAGTATAAATTTTCTTTTAATCCATCAATAACCTCAAAATATATAATTGGAGCAGTTCCTCCGAGTATACCCATTCCAAGGTTAAAGAAAAAAGAAATTCCACTATAACGTTCTTTTACTGGAAAGAGATTCTGCATAAGGGCAAGACCAGTTCCTGCAATTGTGGCCGTTCCAAGAGCTAAAGTGATTTCTCCTAAAAGAATTAAAAGAGGAAAAGGAGAGGAAATCAGCCAGAAGATTGGTACCATAGAAAAGAATAAAACATACGAAACAACTCTTAAAAAAGAAAAAGATGGTAGTTTGTCATAGAGCATGCTTAAAAAAGGGCTGCTTAACGTGAAGACTAAGATAGAAACGAGATTTACACGCACTGCAATTGATAAGGGAATGGCAATATATTTATGAACGTACACATTTAAAAATCCAAAAACTGTATAGACAAGAGCCCCAATGAGCGCGCCGAGGGTAAAAGAAAGAACACAAGCTGGCTTTCGAAGTTTAATCGTTTTTAATATAGGAACAGAAGCTGTTGAAAACGTATTTAAAAAAGCAGGTGTTTCTGAAAGATTTCGACGAATGTAAAATCCAAGAATACTAACGCAGCTTCCTAAAAGAAAAGGAACTCTCCAACACCATTCAGGCAATTCCGGCAAATATGTCAGGGCATTTAATCCTGTTGCTGCAAAGGCCCCAACGCCACAGGATGACGTAATTATTCCTCCGATAAGTCCTGGATTCTTTTGGGCATGTTCACTGGCAAAAATATATGCCCCTGTATATTCTCCCCCAATACAAACGCCTTGAATGAGGCGCCCTGCGACAATAAGAAGGGGGGCAAAAATTCCAATTTCATTATAGCTGGGTAAAATTCCAATTAGAAAAGTTGGAATGCCCATTAAAAAAATGGAAATTGAAAGCGTTTTTTTGCGACCAATGACATCTCCAAAATACCCAAAGATAAGAGCACCAAAAGGCCTCATGAGGAATCCTACACTGAACCCGCCAAGACTTAAAAGAAGACTTAAGTTTTTATCATTCGCTGGAAAAAACGTAGAAGCAATTATATTAAAAAAGGCGCCATAAAGGATAAAATCAAAAAATTCTAAGGCATTTCCGATGCTGCTTGCATAAATAACTTTATTTTTCATATATCAGGATCACTTCTATTAACATATTTAAAATTTGGAAGAGAGGAAACCCTCATCCGAAGAATTTAGCAAACTTATATATAACGCCATTATAATTATTAAACGCGTAAGAGAAGGTATACTTTTAACCGATGGAGATTTTTTAAACTATATGTTTTGAATCGTAATACAAATTCAAAGGAATGCAACTCTTAATTTTTAGGCAACCTCTTGAATAAATTATAATTTTTTATAAGTTTCATTCAGAAAACCTTTAGGAGAAAGAATTTAAGCTTTCAAAAAGAAATTTTATTTTTTAAGGAAATTTTAAAATAATTTCATGCTTATGGAATGAGCGAAGCGTAGAACGATGCCCGACGCTAATAATCGTTGTTTTTTTAAGATGTGTTTTTAAAAGCAAATAAAGTTTTTCTTCAAGATCTTCATCAAGGGCGCTTGTAGCTTCGTCCAGAAAAAGCCATTGGGGTTGCATAATAAGAGCGCGCGCGAATGCAATACGCTGTTGTTCTCCTCCTGAGAGGATATGGCTCCAATTCTCAACTTTATCAAGAGAAGACTTCAGATGTGAAAGATGACAAAGATCCAGAATTTTCGGAAAATTTAAATCAGGGGAAACACTCTTTAGAGTAAGCGGATAGGCTAAGACTGTTTTTAATGAGCCAAGTGGCATATAAGAATATTGTGGAACAAATAAAAAATTTTCATTTTGAGGAAAAGAAACTGTTCCGTGCCCAAAAGGCCATATTCCAGATAAGGCCCGCAAAAAAGTACTTTTTCCAACACCTGAAGGGCCTGAAATTAAGACATTTTCGTTAGGCTTAAGAACCTCATGAATATTTTTAAGTAAGATTTTGCCTGAGGGAAGAAGTATATCTTTGAAATTAAGAGTCAAATTTTTTTCTTTGCTTTCTTTAAGGACTTTAATATCCGCATAAGAAACCTGAGAAAGGGCATAAGCTTCTTTTAAACTCTTTTGAAATCCCGATAAACGCCAAACAACAGCTTGCCAAGACGCAATCTGAAAGTAACTTGATACAATAAAAGAAAGAGACTCTCGTACAACACTAAAAGCACCGCTTACCTGTGTAATATCGCCAAATTTTATTTCTCCTCGAAAAAAACGTGGTGCCATCACGAGTATTGGAAATATAGTATCTAAATTATTATATGTCGTTGTCCAAAAGTTAATAAAAATAGATCGACGTATAATCGCATAAAAGTTTTGAACGACAAAACCGAAGCGTTGATAAAATTCTCTTTTTTCTTCATGTTCTCCCTTATAAAGAGCCACGGCTTCGGTGTTTTCACGAAGTCTTACAAGGCTATAGCGAAAATCAGCAGTTAGTTTTTCACGGTTAAAATCGAGTCGAATCAAAGGCCGACCAATTTTAAGCGTTATATAGGTCCCTCCTCCAGCATAAAGAAGGGCAGCCCAAAAAAGATATCCTGGGATGTATACATTTCCAAAAAGAGGGAAAGATCCAGAAAGTGTCCATAAAATAACCGAAAAAGATGCAAGTGTCAGAATACTATTAAAAATGCCTTCTGATAAAGTTAATGTAAGAAAAACAAAAGATTGAATATCATCACTAATGCGTTGGTCTGGGTTATCGGTTGGATCTTTGAGCATTTGCATTCTATAATAAGCTTGGTCTTTAAGCCAAAATCCTAAATATTCATGGACCATCCATCGTTGCCAACGAATATGAAGATATTGTACGCAATAAAATTTGCTTAAGAAAACAATGAGTAAAAATCCTACCAGCCCAAAAAAATAGATAATTTGCTCTATAAAGACAACTTTATTAAGTTCTTGAAGTGCATTATAAAAAATTCTGTTCCATTCGTTTAAGAGCACCATAACTTGGACAGTTAGAATATTTAAAATAATGATAGCCAGGACAAACCCCCACGCGCTCCATTTTTCACTTGATTTCCAGTAGGGTTTAATAAGATGCCATGCATTTCGTATGTCATTCATTGTATAGGCGCCCAAAATTTTTGATGAACAATTATAAATTAAGATTATTTTGTTTTGTAAACAGTTTTCTTGACTCTATTTCTTATTCTTTCATTGTCAATATTCTTTTTTAAAAAACTTATCCACAAAATCTGTGGATAAGTTTGTGGATAACAATTCGAATGAATCCATAATGAGGTTGAAAACCTTGGGTCTTAACCCGTCTGTCTAAATTTTAATCGGCAAAATCAACCCATTGATTTAGTTAGATAAATAAATATTTCTAAAATTTAAAAATTAGTCTTGACAAAAAAAATATGAGATTTTCTCAACTTTTTTCACTTGGGGATAACTTTTAGCCTTTTTATGAATTTTTTAAATGAAGAAATCATTTTAGGGAAGGAGTTTAAAGAATGAAATTAAAAACGGAAAAATTTATAAACGAAAAAAAGAGGGAAGAATATTAAAAATCAAGAAGCATGAAAGAATTATTTCATCTGACATTAACTTGTGATATGCATGAAGGGGTAATGGTTTTATCTTTAAAAAGGATTCTATTTTTTTATGCCTGCACCTTCTTCTATTTTAACGCGTGTAGCTCCCTCTCCAACTGGGAATTTGCATGTCGGAAATGCGCGTCGCGCTCTAGAGAATTGGCTTTTTGCCCGACATTTAAATGGTCGCTTTATGTTGCGTATGGATGATACGGATGTCGAGCGTTCAAAAGAAATTTATGAACGATCGATTCAAAAAGACCTTGAATGGCTTGGATTAGACTGGGATTTATATGTGCGTCAATCAGATCGGTTGGAACATTATCGAGCAGCAGCAGAGAAACTTAAACATATAGGACGCCTTTACCCCTGTTATGAAACACCTGAAGAACTGGATTTTAAACGGAAAAGGCTTCTTGCACGTGGGCTTCCACCTCTTTATGATCGAGCCGCTTTGTCTTTAACAGACGCACAAAAAAAAACATATGAAGAAGAAGGACGAATCCCCCATTGGAGATTTCTCTTAAATCCCGAAAAGATTTGTTGGGAAGATTTGATCCACGGAACACTTTGCTTTGAAGGAGATAAACTTTCCGATCCTGTTTTAATTAAAACGGATAGTTATCCTGTCTACTCTTTGGCATCCGTTGTGGATGACCTTGATTTTAAAGTTTCACATGTTATTCGTGGTGATGATCACATTACCAATACAGCTCTTCAAATTCAATTGATTGAAGCTCTTAATGGAAATCCTCTTTCAATTCATTTTGCCCATCTTCCACTCTTAACAGATGCAATGGGTGGGGGGCTTTCTAAAAGGCTGGGGAGTTTGAGCATTGAATCGCTCAGAGAGGATGGATATGAGCCTATGGCAATTAATAGCCTTTTAGCGCGTCTTGGAAGTTCAGATCCTATTGAGCCATTTTTGGATCTCAATCCTCTTATTTCTTCTTTTAATATTAAAAAGTTTAGCAAAGCGACGGCTAAATTTGATATTCAAGAACTAAAACATTTGAACGCTAAAATAATTCATTTGATGCCCTTTTCATATGCTCAAGAGCATCTCAAAAATCTGGGTTTCCCTGATGTGTCAGAGGAATTTTGGAAAATATGTCATGGAAATTTTTCGACTTTTTCTGATGTTACAAAATGGCTTAAAATTCTACATTCTCCTCTTATGCCTCTTTCTTTTTCTTCTGAAGATAAAGATTTTCTTAAATTAGCACTTATGTCTCTTCCGAAAGAGCCTTGGGGACCAGATACCTGGAAAGAGTGGACAGATTTATTAAAAGAAAAATCCAATCGGAAAGGAAAAATGCTTTTTATGCCCTTACGTCTTGCTCTTACAGGAGAAGAACATGGACCTGAAATGAAAGAACTTCTTCCTTATCTTGGATTCGAAACAAGTATAAAAAGACTTAAGGGCGCCTATGCTTCAGATTTATAATACATTAACACACCAAAAAGAGATTTTTTATCCTCTCGACCCCAATAATGTAAGGCTCTATGTTTGTGGTCCAACTGTTTATGATTATGCGCACCTCGGAAACGCGCGTGTCTATGTCATTTTTGATGTTTTGAATAGGCTTTTAAGATACCTTTATCCTTCCGTAACCTATGTTCGTAATATTACAGATATCGATGATAAAATAATTCAAGCTTCTTTAACGTCCGGAAATTCAATTTCAGAAATTACGGAACGAACAACAAAAGCATTTCAAGAAGATATGAAAAGCCTGGGAAACCTGGTGCCCACTTTTGAGCCAAAAGCCACGGAGCATCTTTCTGAAATGATTCAAATGATTCAAACTCTGATCGAAAAGGGCCATGCTTATGAAGTCGATGGACATGTTTTATTTCAAGTCACATCTGACCCATCTTATGGGAGTCTTTCACGTCAAGGACTAGAAGACATGATTTCTGGGGCTCGCATAGAGATTGCGCCTTATAAAAAGGATCCTCGTGATTTTATTTTATGGAAACCTTCAACCGGCAGCATGCCAGGATGGGAAAGTCCCTGGGGTTATGGGCGTCCTGGATGGCATATAGAATGCTCAGCAATGAGTTCTAAATACCTTGGAGAAACTTTCGACATTCATGCAGGAGGACAAGATCTTATTTTTCCCCATCATGAAAATGAGCAAGCGCAAAGCACATGTTTTTCCAATAAGCCATTTGTTCGTCATTGGATGCATAATGGATATTTGATTGTAAACGGCGAAAAAATGTCTAAATCTTTAGGAAATTTTTTGACTGTCCGTGATCTTTTGAAAAAAGCATCCGGAGAAGTTTTAAGATACGGTCTTTTAAGTGTTCATTATCGTCAACCTTTAGATTGGACAGATGAAGGACTAAAGCAGGCTCAAAATAGCCTATGCAGGCTTTATACCTCTTTACGGCTTGCTCCTAAACAGGATTCTGATTCTCCAAATTTAAATAAAGAGTTTTTATCAGCTTTAGAAGATGATCTCAATACTCCCTTGGCTCTCCATGTTTTGCATAAATTAGCTTCTGATATTAATAAAAGCACTTCAGAAAAAGAGAAAGCTTCCCTTGCCCATCAGCTTAAATCTTCAGGAGCCTTTATTGGTCTTTTAACAGAAGACCCTGACATCTGGTTTCAAAAATCTACCCAAAATTGCAAAGAAAATGATTTGGAAGGTCTGCACATAGAATGCCAAATTGAAGCGCGTAATAAGGCCAGACAAGAGAGAAATTTCAAAGAAAGTGATCGTATTCGGCAGCATCTTTTTGAAGCAGGCATCATTCTTGAGGATACGCCGACTGGGACACTTTGGCGGCGCATTAAGTAAAGCGATGAATAAGAATGATTATTAAGACCTTTTTAGAAAATGCTCCAGCTATTATTCTTATTGAGCCACGTGAGAGTGGAAATATTGGCGCAACAGCGCGTGCAATGATGAATTTTGGAATGAAAGATTTAAGACTTGTACGACCAAAAGATCATTGGCTAGAAACCTTTACAAGACAAATGGCCTCTGGCGCAAATGACATTCTGAATGAAGCGCGTGTTTATAAGACAACTCAAGAAGCTGTTTCAGATTTACATGTTATTTATGCCACGGCCTCAAAAAAACGAGATATGATTAAACCTCTTTTTACGCCACGTTCTGCAGCACAAGAAATGAAAAAATTAATACAAAAAGGAGCCCGTATCGGCCTTCTTTTTGGAACTGAGCCGTCCGGTCTTGAAAATGAGGATGTCATGAGAGCCAGTGGCCTTATTAGCATTCCCACAAGTGAAGATTTTGATTCCTTAAATCTTTCACAGGCTGTTTTGCTTATTGCCTATGAATTTTTTCAAATGTATTTGCCAAGCTCTTTTGCTGAGGTTTCTCTATCTGGAAAAAAGAGTTCTTTTGCAACCCAAGAAGAAGTAGAGGGTTTTTTAAAACATCTTGAAGAAGAATTGGATACGGCCAATTTTTGGCGTGTTTCTGAAAAAAAACCTGATATGCTTCAGAATGTGCGTAATATTTTTAATAGAATCTGTCTTACGCAGCAAGAAACGCAAACACTCCGAGGGATTTTAAAAGCCCTTGTCTATCATCGTTGGGGTATATTTTCAAAAAAAAATAAAACTTCTTTATAAATATAAAGAAAGATTTATCGAAAGAGTTTGACAAAACGGGAAGATTTAGGATAGGTATCAAAGGTCTTTCAAAAGACAACAGTTTTTATTTCATATGAAACATTAGAGTCACATAGGGTTTTCATGACAAAACGTTTAGAGTCAAAATACAAAATCAATCGTCGCCTTGGTGTTAACCTTTGGGGACGTTCTAAAAGTTCCGTGAATCATCGTGAGTATGGTCCTGGACAACATGGCATGCGTCGCGGAAAGCCGTCTGATTACGGTATTCAACTTTTAGCTAAGCAAAAACTCCGAGGATATTACGGAAACTTGACTGAACATCAGTTCCGACGGATTTATCAAGAAGCTGTGCGTCGTAAGGGAGACACAGGCGAGAATTTGATTGGCTTACTTGAGCGCCGCTTAGATGCGGTCGTTTATCGTATGAAATTTGCTTCTACGGTCTTTGCATCTCGTCAAACGGTTAATCATGGGCATATTCTCGTTAATGGGGTACGTGTTAATATTCCTTCTTATCTTGTAAAAGTTGGCGATGTTATTGAGGTTGCTCCAAAGGCACGCGATATGGCCGTTATTCTAGAGGCACAACAATCAACAGAACGTGATGTCCCAGACTATATGAGTGTTGATAGCAAAGCGCTTAAGGGAACCTTTTTGCGTGTTCCTCAGCTTTCAGATGTCCCCTATCCTACTCAAATGGAACCAAATTTGGTTATTGAGTTTTACTCTCGATAATTAAAAAAAATTAATAAACCTCCATGAGAAGACACATATATCTTCTCATGGGGCTGAGATGTAAATTTCAAAAAGTAGGTTAATTTAAGTATTTAAAACGAGGAACAATATTTATCTTTTTTAAAGATGTTTTTGCAACTTTAAGATCAATAAAAGGCACAACATTTCCTCTGGTATGTGGGCGATGAAAAATTTTACAAAGTTCTTGATTAAACCAAACACAAATTCCTCCTTTGCGTTCTCCAATATGAAGACTGAGTTCTTTAAAAAAATCTAAAAAAGCTTCATATTTTAACGTTATGTCTAAGGTAAAAATCCTTTTAAGCGTTGGATGATCTTTAAAGTCTTTGAAATTTTCTTTTCCATTTAACGTCTCGAGATTTTCTGCAGCAGCAGCGGCAAAAGATAATTTTTTACGATCTTTTTTACGTTGTCTGTCTTTTTTATATTGTTCATTAAGCTGCGCTTGAATTGCATGATGCTCTTCATCGAATATTGCCTCTTCAACGATGTCAGGAATTTCAATATCTTTATCTTCTTTGAATTTCTGCTGTTCATGTAAGGAAAATTTTTCATCAATTCTGTCTTTTTCCTGATCAGCTTTCTGTTCTACAAGTGATGCATCTGCTTGTTGAACACTTAAATTCGGGGACTTTTCTTCTGGTCTCTCCTCTTTTTCAACAGGAGGATACGGGCTTTGGACAGAGCTTGTAGAAACGGCTTCATGCTTTTCTTGAGGAAAAAGCGTCTCATGAGCTTCTGCAAGTTCTTTTTCTAAAAATTGTATTTTTTCAAGGTAAATTTCTTGTTGTCTCTGTCGAGAAGGAAGCCAAAACATAGATTTTTCTCTATTAATGGCACTTGTTAGATAGTCTATAAAACTCTTATCAATTCCCAATCCTTTTATTTCTTCATAGTGTGTTTTGTGTCCCATTCGAACACGAACTTGGTCGGATTGTTGTTGGAAACATTGTTGAATGACAGCATGAGTCAGTTGCATTAAAGAAGAAGCTTCTTCATATATATTTTTTGCGGCTTCATTATGAATTGAACGAATTTTCTGGTCAATTGAGATCATTCTCTCAAAAGGAAATCCAAGCAATTGTATTATTTTTGACATTTCATAGGGTGTTTGTTCAAGCTGAGACTGAAAAGAACCCCATGATAAAAAAACTTTTTGCGCCTCAATTAATTCATCCAATTTTGAAGAAAGATGAGGCATAGCACTTCTTACTCTTGCAAGCTGGAAGCATTGAGGTAAATAATGTTCACGATAAGTTCTAAGCAGACTACAAATCGCTATTTTATCCCCTTCCCAATCTTGTTAATTTAAAGCCAGGGCTGCTGAAGAAAAGAAAAATATAAGTGTAAAAAACCTTAAAAAAAACATCCTATTACTTATA
The DNA here is from genome assembly GCA_018242545.1 of Pseudomonadota bacterium. Lineage (NCBI taxonomy): Bacteria > Pseudomonadati > Pseudomonadota > Pseudomonadota bacterium. Next base: position 10,247 of record JAFEBT010000012.1, on the reverse strand, counting down.
AAAAAATAACAACATTATTGAAAATTTATAAACTTTATATTTATATATGTACTTTGTTATGAGAAAACAAGTATGGTAAATTTTAAAATTTAAAAATAAGCGAGGAATAAGGTAACATACTGATAAAAAGAAATTTTATTTAAATTAGCCTACAAAGTAAAAGAAAAATTGTCGCTTTTATTAAAAAAAGAAAAAATTGATAAATATGCTCTTTTAATTTAAAAAGTCACTCAAAAGAAACACTTGAAAAAAAATTAAAATATCCCCACACTCATAAACATATATAAAAAAATTCTTTATTTATTTTTTAAAAAATCACAGTGGAGAAAGAAAATGAAAAATTCTTCTACTCAATTAGATTTTTTTATTGGAAAAAAAATTAAACTCTTTCGTAAAAAATTAAAATTACCTTTAAAAACACTTGCAGCAAACTTAAACATTTCTTTACAGCAGTTACATCGATATGAAAATGGGACGAATAAAGTTGCAGCCAGCACGCTTTATGAAATCTCTAAGATTACGTTACAACCCTTTTACTCTTTTGTAGAGGATTGGGATGACGGGCACCCTATAAAAGAAAACTATAATATCCTTTTACTTGAAGCGAACATAAAAGACAGTGATTTAATTAAAAAAATTTTTGACGACTATAAGAAAGTCCAGACGATTTGTATAAATACAGCTTATAAAGCTTTAGCTTTCATTGAAAAATTTATGCATAATAATCAAATTCTTAATTTTATGCCAAATTTAATTTTTTTGGATTTAAATATTCTTTCTATGGAAAATTTTACAATTTTGACAAAATTGAGAGAATTTTCTTTGCTGACAGGTGCTCACATTATTATTTTGGCTGATCAAAAGGATAATGACGCCCTTAATAAAGTTCAGGCATTACATGCAAGCGGATTAATTTATAAAAATTCTATTTTTAAGGATTTTCAAGAGCAGCTCCATGATATCTTAAAATATTGGATAGAATTTGGCGGGGCAGCTTAAGACTGATCTTTTTAATATATTCAAATAATAATTTTTATAAGTTCATTTTGCGTTCTAACTATCTTATATTTTTAATACTAAAAAAATAGTTTTATCCTATTTGAAAAGATTTATTCAAAAACATCTAAAGTTTTAATTAAAACTCTTTAAAACCTATAAAAAGAAATTAAAGTTAATACAAAAAAATTAAGTTTTTGCTTTCATAAATAAAATGAATAATCACATTTATTAATTTTATAAAATTTATTTATTTTACTCTATCCAGGTATTAAATAACAACGAGAAACTAAAAAATAATTTCACGTAGATAAAAACAAAATAAGTTCCTAGGATAATAGATGGACGTTGGTTTAATTCAATATGTTTAATCTATATGACAGGAGGTTATTATGCCAAGATCAACTGAAAATTACAACAATTCTTCCGATGCGAGCGGATCAACACATTCAGGGTTTTCCCATGGCCAGGGCCAGGGTGTTGCAGGTGGCCAAGCCCGCGCTGAACAACTTGGACATGAGGGCTATATGGAACTTGGGCGTAAGGGTGGTGAAGCTCGTGCTGAACAATTAGGGCATGAAGGTATGGCAGAGCTGGGACGTAAAGGCGGTGAAGCTCGGGCTGCACAAATGTCTGGGCAAAATCGCTCAGAAGGAGATACATCCTCCTCTTCAAGAAATCGGGATGATGACGACGATGATGATACATCTTCTCGCCAAAGTTCTCAGAGGAACGCTTCATTCTCGTCAACAGGATCTCAGGGTGGCAAAAATGATGGTCGTTCATCTTCTTCCCAGACATCTCATCGGCAAGCCTCTTCGTTCTCAAGTGGAAGAGGAGGAAAAAAATGACTTGATGGCATTTATTTAAGTATTTCAACAAGCTTCATATGAGTGCTTATTAAGTGCTTAAGTATATTGGGCTTTTTATAAAGCTTTGCTAAAGTCATAAAAGGGTTCCTTTACGTAGCTTAGCCTTATGTAAAGGGGCCCTTTTGTTTTTATTAAATTCTATTATATCAAGTTGATTTTTAATAATTGATTTCGTAAGGTATTTTATCGTTTCCTTATACAAAAATAAGCGTTTGAAAATGATTCAAAATAAAGAAAACCTCGACCAAGAAGTAACAGATTTTGGATATGAAGATATCTCTTTTCTTGATAAAAAGCGCAAAGTTGAAGACCTTTTTAATCGTATTTCTTCTTCCTATGATTTGATGAATGATCTGATGAGTGCTGGTTTTCATCGGTTATGGAAGGATCTTTTTGTAAAGCGTGTTGCTCCCCTCCCCTCTGAGACGATTCTTGATCTTGCAGCAGGAACGGGCGATATTTCTCTGCGTCTTTTAAAAGAATCTCATCAAACGATCCGTCTTTTTATCTCTGATTTAAGTTTTAAAATGCTTGAAATCGGAGAAAAACGGATTCTTGATGCAGGCTTTGTAAAAAATCTAAATTTCCTTGTGATAGAAGCCGAAACTCTTCCTTTTCCAGATTGTTTTTTTGATAAAATTACGATTTCTTTTGGGCTTCGGAATGTTTCTCATCGCAAAGAAGCACTTTCAGAAATTTTCCGTGTTTTAAAGCCAAATGGACAATTTTTTTGTCTTGAGTTTAGCCATCCTATTTTTGAGTCTCTTAAAAAAGTTTATACATGTTATTCATTTGCTGTTATTCCTCATCTGGGTCAATTAATTGCCAAAGATAAAAAAGCTTATCAGTATTTAATTGAAAGTATTCAAAGGTTTCCTCATCAAGAGGCTTTATTAAAAGAATTTATAGAAGCAGGACTTACATCCTGCTCCTATGAAAATCTTTTAGGCGGAATAGCAGCCATTCACCGAGGATTTAAATAACAATTTAAATTCTTACTTAGTTTGATTAGAGGTTTTGACCCACCAGGCCATAGGGTTTGGGCCAATTTCAGGCCTATGAGGAGGCATACCAAATTTATCCCAGTAAGCAAACCGATCTACATTAGAATAATATAGAGGAATCATATAAATTCCATATCTAAGGACCCTGTCAAGTGCGCGTGCGGTTGTAACAAGTTCTTCTTCCGTTTTTGCTCTTGCAAGTTTATCGACAAGAATGTCAACACTTTCTTCTTGGATATTGGGATAATTTCTGAGCCCAGGTGTCAGCGCAGCTTTTTGTGTCCAGTAAAGCCGCTGCTCATTGCCTGGACTTAAGGAAGAGGCCCACCAATTGAAAATCATATCATAATCCCAATCAAGACGACGCTCTTCATATTGAGCAGAGTCGACCATTCTAACTTTTACGATAATTCCTATTTTTTTAAGAGCGCGTCCAAACGAAAGAGCAAGTTTTTCATATTGAGGATCACTTAATAAAATCTCAAAACTAAAAGGTTTTCCCGTTTTTTGATTTATTAAGATACCATTTTTAAGCACCCATCCGGCTTCTTTTAAAAGCTGTAAAGATTGAGCCTGTGCTGCACGCATATTCCCTGATCCATCATATTTAGGCGGGCTTAAGGCCTCTTCTTCCAAAATATTAGAGTTAATTTTATTTTTAAGAGAGATTAGAAGATCTTTTTCACCATTGATTGGCTTTCCTTGAGCCTTAAAAGGAGAGTTTTCATAAAAACTTTCCATCCGTTTGAAACCGCCATCAAAAAGATTTTTATTCATCCATTCAAAATCGAACATTAACATAAGAGCTTTCCGCACACGGCGGTCTTTAAAGATCTCACGCCGCGTGTTGAAAACAAATCCTTTTATGCCTGCAGGGCGTATGTGCTCCATTTCCATTTTCTGAATGCGTCCATCTGAAAAACCAGGTCCTTTATATACATTCTTCCAACGATTTAGATCCGCTTCATGGATAATATCATATTGTCCAGCTTTAAAAGCTTCGAGGGCAACGTTTGCATTACGATAATAATCGTAACGAATAAGGTCAAAATTTTTAAGTCCTTTTCGAACTGGATGGTTTTCAGCCCAATAATCCTTTACACGTTCGTATTCAATAAATCGACCTGGTTCAACTTTTGAAACACGATAAGGTCCACTTCCTAAAAAAGGCTTTAAAGTAACAGCTTCAAAATCTCTCCCTTCCCAATCTTTTTTGGAATAAAGAGGCATCATGCCCATAATAAGTGGCCTTTCAGGATCCATTAATTCTTCTGAATCTTCTTTTTTAAAGGTAAATTTAATCCCCCGTTGTCCAATTTTTTCTGCCTTTTCAACTTTACTATAAAGTGTTCTGAGCCGTGGCAGACCTTTATCTTTTTGTATTTGCCATGAAAAAATCACATCTTCAGGCGTTATTTGAGTTCCATCATGAAATTTTGCATTTGGGTTTAAATTAAAAAGGATCCATGAATTATCAGGAGCAACTTCGACACTTTCTGCGACCAGTCCATACATTGAAAAAGGTTCATCAGCTGCACGTACTAAAAGAGTGTCATATGTTAAATTTAGTCCTTCAGGTGCTGTTCCTTGAAGAGTTTGTGTGAGTGTTTCAAAACTTCCTAAAACAGCAGTACGCAGTGATCCTCCTTTAGGAGCATTAGGATTTACATAATCGAAATTCTGAAAAGTTGGAGGGTATTTAAGAGATCCATACCTTGAAATACCATGTGCTAAAGAATTTGCTTGGCTAAAAGCTATTTTTCCAAATGCTAAAAAGAGAAAAAGAAAAGATCCTAAAAAAAATATTTTTGATTTACGGAGCTTCATTCTAAATTATTCCTTGTTAAAAATTGCTATTGATATGGGACGTTAATCTGATTTGAGAAAATTTATAATGAATTTTTATTTATTTTAAATCAATTAAAAAAAAACTAATAATTTAAGGTTTCAAAAAATTCCTTTATTTTAGCGGTTTTTCGTCTTTTTAATATTACTTAGGGGAATTTAAACATTACCTAGGTAGATTTTCCCGATACATAAAATAAATTTTTTCCTTTAAGTTTTAATCATGGCGCTATGAAAAAGATATGTTTAAATATTTTTTATAAACAGCTTTTTTAATAGCCTACACTAAAATATTTTTCAAGTAAAAGAGCTTGAGGGTGTTAGGTGTAAATTTTAGCTCTCTAAGGGAGTTTAAAATAAAACATGAAAACGGATAAAAACAGTAATAAGGTTTAAAAATTACTGTTTCTTCGAAATAAGGTCAAAAATTTTTAAACCTAATTTGATAAAGACTATTTATTTAACTGCCTACAGATCCTAAATTTTAATAAGAGTCTAATATTTATCCTAATTTTTATGTGTTCTTATTTTTGAAGATACAGAATCAATTTTTTATTCCTTATTACTGTTTTTGTCCGTTTTCCAAGATCTTTAGATCATAGAAATCTTTAAAAAAACCAAAAAAGGATTTTTATTTTAAAGGTTTCTTTCCTAAAGCCATTCCGGTCTTAAAATTATTAAACTTGCATAAAGATTTTTTATCTCTATTTTTATAAAAAATGAATGTTTTCTGTCTTTTAAAGAAAGAAGAAACAACCAATTCTAAATTTGTAAATGTGTTAAAATTAGGAGTCTTTATGTTTTTTTAAGTAATTTTCTTGAAAACGCTTGAATCCTTGATTAAGATCTGGTATTGCCCAATTAGTAAGTTTTAACAGACTTAGTATTTGCGGTCGTGGCGGAATTGGTAGACGCGCAGCGTTGAGGTCGCTGTGGGAGAGATCCCGTGGAAGTTCGAGTCTTCTCGACCGCACCAAATATAATTTAGGCTCTTAATGAAATGTTACATACCTAATTAAACATTCTATCCGTAAAGGGGATGTCATTATGATTGAAAGTAATGATCCAAAAAATAAACCAATAGATTCCCCTGATAATAAAGAACTTTCTACCTCTTCTGAAGAAGAATTATTATTTCCTCATCTGTCAAATGATTTTATTCATGAAATTGCAGATGCTTTAGACTGGGGAGATGAAGATCATGTTAAAACCCTTATTTCTTCACTTCATGCTGCCGATCTTGCAGATTTAATTGAAGCTTTGTCAGCGTCATCGCGTGAGCGTTTAATTAATATTATTAGAACGTCTCTCGATCCAGAAATTTTAATCTTTTTAGCTGAATCTGTTCGAGATCAAGTTATTCATCAAATAGGAATACAAGCTCTTTCACTTGCTTTAACAGAGCTTGAAAGTGATGATGCTCTTGCTATTATTGAATGTTTAGAACCAGACCAACAGCGGGCAGTTTTAAAAGCTATTCCAGCGCCTGAACGTGCAAATATTGAACAAGTTCTTGCATACCCAGAGGATACAGCCGGACGCCTTATGCAACAAGAAATTGTGGCTGTGCCCCCTTTTTGGACGGTCCAACAAACTTTAAAGTATCTTCATACAGCAGATGATTTGCCTGAGACATTTTATGATCTTTATATTGTTGATTCACGTTATAATTTTTTAGGGGCCGTTTCTTTAAATAGAATTATTCGTGAAAATGATTCTATTAAGCTTTCAGAGATTACTGAAGAACGATTAAAACCTATATTAGTAACGATGCCTCAAAAAGAAGTTGCTTATCTTTTTAGGCATTATAACCTTGTTTCAGCTCCTGTTGTTGACGAAACAGGACGCCTTTTGGGTATTATAACAGCCGATGATATGGTTCTTGTCGTAGAAGAAGAAACGGAAAGAGATGTTCTAATGCTTGCGGGTGTTGGAGAAACAGACTTTCAGACGCCTCTTTTTAAAACTTTTTATCGTCGAATTGGATGGCTTTCAATTACCCTTATTGATGCTCTTTTGACAACAACTGTGATTTCTCAGTACACAGATTCTATTGAAAAAATGGTTGTTCTTGCTGTTTTAATGCCGGTTGTTGCAGCTATGGGCGGAAATGCAGGTATGCAAGCTCTTACTGTTACTGTTCGTGCGCTTGCAACTCATGAGCTTTACGGTCAAAATATGCGACGACGTGCTATTATAAAGGAAAGCTTGATTGGAGGATTAAATGGATGTTTTTTTGCCTTTATCCTTGTTATTGTTGTAATAGGTTATTTTAATGATATGAATCTTGCTGGAATCCTTGCATCTGCAATGATTTTTAATATGTTATGGGCCGCTTTAGCGGGGGTAATTTTACCTCTTCTTATCGAAAAGCTTGGATATGACCCGGCGGTAGCAAGTGGTCCAATCTTAGTTGCAACAACCGATGTTTTAGGATATGTTTCTTTCTTAGGGCTTGCAACTCTCTTCTTGCTCTAACTGTTTATTTTAGTCATCCTCTAAAAAAATAAAAAGAAAGAAAAGAAATGATTAAACCTTCTCCCTCTTATACGTTTATAATTTTTATGTTTTTTATTTCTATTTTCTATCCTTATATAGGCTTATCTTTTCAGGCCGAAACATATTTACAAACCTATGGTAAAAAAAATAAAACCTCCAAAGTTAAAATTTCTTCAAAACCTATGGTTTCAAAAAAGTCTCTTCATGAAAAACCAAAGTTACCAAAGCTTCCCCCAAAAGTCTCGACGTTAAAACATCCTTCTAAAGGTTCAACTTCAAAACTTCCACCGAAAAGTTCAACTTCAAAACTTCCTCCAAAAGGCTCAACTTCAAAGCTTCCTCCAAAAGGCTCAACTTCAAAGCTTCCTCCAAAAGGCTCAACCTCAAAACTTCCTCCAAAAGGCTCAACTTCAAAGCTTCCTCCGAAAGGCTCAACCTCAAAACTTCCACCGAAAAGCTCAACCTCAAAGCTTTCCCCGAAAAGTTCAACCTCAAAGCTTTCCCCGAAAAGTTCAACTTCAAAACTTCCTCCAAAAGGCTCAACCTCAAAGCTTCCACCGAAAAGCTCAACTTCAAAGCTTCGTATAAAGAGCTCAATGGCTCAACCTCTTTCTTCAACATCAAATAGTGGAACAAGTTCTCTTACGTCAGGAAATACTGGGAATGGAGTTTCTTCTTCAACAAGCAACGTCGTATATACAAATACAACAGGAGCAAGAACATCTTCAACTTCAATAGGGAATAATCAAGATGGAACTCCTTCTTCTCAAAACACTGGGAACCAAGTTCCTACGCTTGGTGTTGGTGGTAATAGTCCCCTATCAGTTACAAATAATAACAATCGCGATGAAAATGGTGATGTTAATATCAATTCTAATATTCCACAAAAAAATACCTCTCTTGAATTAGAAAGCTCTTCTGCGGGTCAAGTTGAATCTGACGATGATCTAAGTGCTTCTAACACAGACCTTAAAGACTTAGAGCAAGAAAGCCATCAAAGTCCAAGCCCCTTGCTCGACCTTCAAAATACACCAGCCGGCCAATCAGCTATTTTAAGTATTTTGAATGATGCAAAAAATCCTGTGGTTCGTACCAACCTTTTAAAAGCGTTACAAAATAAAAATATGAAACTTTTTAATGCTATTGCTAAAGTTAATGGTCTCTTATAGATATTGACTGCAAAATGATTTTTAGAAATGAAAGGGGTAGACATGATGAGTTGGGATTATATTGATTTTCTATATAAAACCTTTATTGCCTTTTTTGTTATCATTGACCCGTTTGCCATTATTCCCGTATTTATTAACTATACGCTTAATGATTCACGAACTCTACGAAATAAAACTGCTTTTAAAGCAACTTTAATAGCGGGAATAGTTCTTTTAATTTTTGCTTTAACAGGAGATAAATTTTTGGAATTTTTAGGAATCTCCCATGGATCCTTTCGAATAGCTGGCGGAATCCTTTTAATGTTTGCTGGAATTGATATGGTTATTGCAAAAAATAGTGGAATTCGATCAACGACGAAGCAAGAAAATGAAGAGGCTGTCCAAAAAAGCGATATTTCAGTTTTTCCTCTTGCCATTCCTCTTATTGCAGGACCAGGAGCACTTACAACTTTAGTTATTAGTATGGGAGAAGTTGAAGGAGTCATCTTTTATCAAATTAGTATTATTTTAATTGTCCTTTTCGTTTTATTCTTAACATATTTATGTTTGATGTCTTCTAATTTAATTTTTAAAATTCTTGGTGTTACAGGAACAAATGTTTTAACGCGTATTTTTGGAATCATTATCGCAGCTATAGCAATAGAATATATTGTTAAAGGATTAAGAGATAGTTTTCCGGCTTTAGGAGGATGCTAAGAGAATGAATCATAAATTATATTATATGAAAAATTTCTGCATCTTTTTTTGTCTTTTATAAACTTTTTAAGAATAAGCCTTTAAGTCACTTTAGGAACGGCTCTCTGAAGCGCTTGCTGTTTTAATACCTTCCTCAAGCAAATCATAATAATCTTCTATATCTTCCACAATGCGAGAAGCTTGATTTAAATAGTTTTCTTCTTCTTCCTGAAGAGACAAGCTTTTTACATGCTCTTCTGCGTAGGCCCTAAATTTGCTTGCTGCTTCTTTTGGAGTTGTTTGTTGTCTAACACCAAGTTCAACAAGCTTTTTAACCATCCAGGCTTTATTTTCTGGCAGTTCACTGTTTCCAAAATTACACAACGCAAAGAAGGTTTTTACAGTTTGAATGGATTCAGCTTTTTTAAACAGCAAATTAAGCTCATCATCTATCCCACGCAATCCCGTTATTGTGCGATCAGCAAACCCTTTTTGACAACTCTCAGGGTTAGCTCTATTTTGATAAGCTGTAAGGGATTCCGATACAAATCCTCTCATAAAAGTATCCATTTTATCCGGATGAAGTTTCAAAACAAATGTTAGTGCAAGAGAGAGGCAATTTTCATCTTGAGGAGACGCGATACCATGTTGAACAGAACGTAATACACTTTCTTGTCTTTCTTTTGTAATATTTTTAGGATCATTAATCCAATGTGCAATTTTTTCCATGCTTTCGTTGTAAGAAAAGGAACTCAAACCTTCCAATTTTGTATATAAATAGTTCAAAACTTCCCTATGAACTTTATTTGCATAATTATGAATTTCAAATGCAACGCCTTCCGGTAAAGCCTGCCAATCAAGGTGGGGTTGTGTAAAGTTTTGTATTAATGGACTAACTTCTTGTTGAAAAGCTTGTAACTGAGAACGTTGAACTTGGAGATCTGGAATATTCCTTAAAGCTCTAACGAACGACTCCATAATGAATCCTTCTCTACAAAGCCCAAATTCTCTATGAAATGGAATCATAATATTTTCTTCGAACTCTAAAAATCGATGTTCTAATTCTATTCTTAAGGCCCAATCCTCATAGCGCCCTAAAATCATTCTTTCTGTTAACCTTTGTATATTTTGATTAGGGCGTGTCATCAATTAAATTGACAAAGAAGGAGAAAGAAGAGACATTGAGG